>JAIQFR010000006.1 GCA_020073205.1 Terriglobia bacterium | reverse complement strand
ACGTCCATCCAGGTCTTGAGCAGGATCGCCTCGTAGTAGATGGACGGGAGGTACGTCGCGGCGAGGAAGCCCGATACGATCGCCCCGCGCCGTCCGAACCACCCATCGGACGCCAGGAAGACCATCGGGGCGACGAGCGAGCCGAGGATGAGCTGCACGGAAACGGCGGCGACGTGGCTGGCGCCGAACAGCGCGTAGAGCGTCCCGAGGAAGTACGGGTAGAGCGGGTCCTGGTAGAAGATCCCGCCTCCCAGCCAGTCCCCCGCCGCGATCCTCCTCGCCCACTCGTCGAAGAACAGCGGATCCAGGCCGAGATGGGTGAAGTACTTCGAGTCGACGACGTTCGCGAGGTGGATCCCGCGCAGGGCCGCGGAGAGCAGGAACAGGCAGAGCGGCCACCCGTGCCGCGCCAGCGCCGCTCTAATCCGCCGCCGAGCTCCTTCCATCTTCGGCGCGGCGCCGCGGAGAAGCCTACCCCTTCGCCTTCGCGACGAAATCCCGGCGAAGGGCGTCGAGCATCCGCTCCCTGGCGTCGTAGAGGCGGCGGAGGGGACGGGGCTCGTGGCGCGTCAGCGCGTAGGCGACGAGCAGCGGGAGCACGACGGTGCTGTCGCCGTAGACCACCACCGAGTCCGGCAGCTTGTCCGGATCCACCTTCCCCCACGAGACCGCCTCGCTCGGGGTCGCGCCGGATAGGCCGCCGGTATCGGGGCGCGCGTCGGTGACCTGGACGAAGTAGTCGTGCCCAGCGCTGGGCAGGCCGAGGACCTCCTGGATGTGGGGCTCCGTCTGGAGGACGAAGTTCTTGGGCGAGCCGCCTCCCAGGATGAGCACGCTCGAAGTCCCGCCGCTCTGCTTCGCCTCGTACACGATCGCCGCGGTCTCGTTGACGTCCCGCGAGACGTCGATCCTGGGGCCGCGGCTACGGAGCCACAGCTCGGCGACGTTCATCCCGATGGAGGAGTCACCCGGCGACGAGGTGTAGCACGGCACGCCGCACCGGTACGCGGCGGTGAGCACGCAGGTGTCCTGCACCCCCAGCTCGTCCTCGCGCGCCGCGAGGTACTTCCCGAGGAGGAAGTGCAGCTCGGCGGACGACATGTCGCGCTGGAACTCGGCGCCGAGCATCACCTCGCGAAGGTAGGCGTCGGTCTTGAGGAGCACCTTGTAGTCGAACAGGACGTCGTAGATCCTGACGACGCCTTCCTCGCGCAGGACGCGGTCGTCCACCTGGTGGTCGCCGCGATGGAGGGCGAGGCCGAGCCCGAAGTGGGCGTCGTGGTAGAGGTTCGCCCCGGTGGAGACGATCCAGTCCGCGAACCCGGCCCGGATCATCGGCACCAGGGCGGAGCGGCCGAGGCCGGCCGGCGTCAGCGCCCCCGAGAGGCTCATCCCGACCCGGCTCCCGGGCTCGAGCATCCTCTCGACCAGGAGCCGCGCGGCCCTTTCGAGACGTCCGGCGTTGAACGCCTGGAACGCCTGGTCCACGAGGTCCGCGGCGCCGATTCCCCTGGCGATCGGCTCGGGGTCGATCTTCTTGCCGGAAAGCCACCCGCTCTTGGAGTCGGACACGCCTCCCTCCCGGCATCCGGGGCCGGTCGCCCCGTCGAAAGCCCGCATCGTAACACGGGATGCTAAGATGCCTTCCATGCTCCGCGGGAATCGGCGCACGGGAACGGCGCTCGCCGCGCTGGCGCTCTCAGGAGCGGCCCTCTTCGCCTGCGGCCCGGGCGAAGCTCCGACGGCGCCCGCTTCTTCCGAGTCCCCCGCCCGACTCCGCTTCGCGAGCCGGCGTCCCGACGTCGTGCTGATCACCGTCGACACGCTTCGCTTCGACGCGACCGGCTTCTCGGGCGCGGGAAGGGTCAAGACGCCGACGTTCGACCGGCTCGCCTCCGAGGGGCGCGCGTTCCCCTCGGCGCACGCCCACGCGGTGATCACGCTACCGTCGCACGCCTCGATCCTGACCGGCCTCTACCCGTACCAGCACGGGATCAGGGACAACGCGGGGTTCGTCCTCCGCGACGACGTCCCGACCCTCGCGACCGTCCTGAAAGGGGAGGGGTACGCCACGGGAGCGTTCGTCTCCTCGTTCACTCTCGACGGCCGATTCGGGTTGAAGCGCGGGTTCGACTTCTACGACGACCGGTGCGAGGGGTACTCGGGAGATCCCTCGAGGCTGGCCGAGCGCCCCGGCGACGTGACGGTCGGACTGGCGCTGGCCTGGTGGGAGGCCCACCGGGACGCGCCCCGGTTCCTCTGGGTCCACGTGTTCACGCCGCACTACCCGTACGATCCGCCGGAGCCGTTCAAGAGCCGCTACTCCAAGGCGCCGTACTTCGGAGACGTCGCCCTCGCCGACGAGCAGATCCGCCCGGTGGTCGAGGCGCTGGAACGATCCCGCGATCTCGCCCCGATCGTGGTGTTCACCGGCGACCACGGCGAGTCGCTCGGCGAGCACGGCGAGAAGAGCCACGGCATCTTCTGCTACGAGTCGACGCTCAGGATCCCGCTGGTGCTCTGGTCGCCCGGCAGGATCCCGCCGGGCTCCGACCCGAGGCCCGCGCGGCACGTGGACATCCTTCCCACCGTCCTCGGGGCGCTGGGCCTCTCCGCGCCGGCGGGAGTGCCCGGGCGTTCCCTCCTCGGCCCGGCCGGCGACGACGCTTCGAGCTATTTCGAGGCCCTCACCGCGTGGCTCAACCGGGGGTGGGCGCCGCTCTACGGCAGGATCGAAGGGGGCCGGAAAGCGATCGACCTGCCCGTTGCCGAGCTGTACGACTTGCCCGCCGACCCCGGCGAGACGAAGAACCTCGCCCGCACGAGCCCCGCGATCGAGCGTGAGATCGCCTCCCGAATCCCGGCGGAGGCTCGCGAGGCCCCGGGACGCGAGACCCCCGACCGGGAGACGGTGGAGAAGCTCCGCTCCCTCGGGTATCTCGCCGCAGGTCCGGCTCCCGCTCCGGTGCGCTTCGACGCCTCTTCCGATCCCAAGAACCTGATCTTCCTCGACGAGGAAGTGAACAAGGCCGTGCTGCGCTACCGGAAGGGACACGACGCCCCGGGAGCGATCCGAGACCTCGAGTCGATCCTCGCGCGGGCCCCCGGCATGGCGAACGTCTACATGCAGCTCGCCGTGATCGAAGCGGAGCAGGGACGCGTCGATCAGGCCCTCTCGTTGCTGCGGAAGGCGGTCTCGACGGGGACCGGCGGCGAGAAGATGAAGATCCAGCTCGCGCGCGGGCTGAGCCAGGCCGGCCGGGCGGACGAGGCGTGGGCGGCGCTCTCCGATTGCCTCGACTCGAGGAACCCGGAGACCCAGGAGGCGCTCGGCACCGTCGCGGCCGCGCAAGGGCGGTACGACGAGGCGCAGGCGAGGTTCGACAAGGCGCTCGCGCTCGACCCCACCTACCCCGCCGCCCGCGTGGACCTCGCGGTGCTCCTGATGAACCGCGGCCGGGCGGACGAGGCGAGGAAGATGCTCGAGCGCGCGCTGTCGGAGAACGCGTACCTCCCGGACGGGTGGAACGCGATGGGAGTGATCCGGGCCCAGGAAGGCGACGTCAAGGGCGCGGTGGACGCCTGGGAGCGGGCGCTCAGGATCAACCCGAAGCTGACCATCGCCCTCGTGAACCTCGCGGTCGCGGCGGAGAAGCTCGGAGATCGCGGGAAGGCGGTCGCGGCGCTAAGGAAGCTCGTACCGATGCTCCAGGGGAGCGCGCGGAGCAAGGCCGAGGCGAAGCTCCGCGCCCTGGAGCAGGGCGCGCCCTCAGGCCGCTGAACGCGAGGCGGCGATTCGGGCCCCGGAGCGGCTATACTGACCGATCCCCTGTTCCTCGGAGGAGCGGCGTCCCGCTCCACGGAGAGTCCGCCATGAATCGCTCGACCCTGCGCCGATCCCTCGCGCTGCCGCTCTTCCTGGCCGTGCTCGCCCTTCCGGCCATGGCCGATCCGGGCAGCGGCCCGCCATCCCCTGCCACTCCGGCCGAGGCGCAGCGGTTCATCGAGGCCGCCGAGTCCGAGCTGCTCGGCCTCTGGACCGCCGCCGAGCGGGCCTCCTGGGTGGAGTCGACGTTCATCACCGACGACACGGAGAGGATCGCCGCGGACGCCCACCAGGCGGTCATCGCCGCGACCATGAGGCTCGCGTCGGAGGCGAACCGGTACGACGGCCTGGCGCTCCCCGGCGACGTCGCGCGGAAGCTCACGCTCCTCAAGATCTCCCTGTCGCTGGTCGCCCCGAGCGATCCCGCGAAGCAGGCCGAGCTGTCGCGGATCGCCGCGTCCATGGAAGGCGCGTACGGGAAGGGGCAGTACTGCCCGCCCGGTAAGGCGTGCATGGACCTGACCGTGATCGAGTCCCGCCTCGCCTCGAGCCGCGATCCCGCGGAGATGCTCGACCTCTGGAAGGGGTGGCACGCCATCGCGCCCCCGCTCCGTCCCAAGTACGAGCGGTTCGTGACCCTCGCGAACGAGGGGGCGAGGGAGCTGGGGTTCCACGATCTCGGCGCCCTCTGGCGCGCCGGGTACGACATGCCTCCCGACGAATTCGCGAAGGAGGTGGACCGTCTCTGGGAGCAGGTCCGGCCGCTCTATGAATCGCTCCACTGCTACGTGCGGTCGAAGCTCCAGGAGAAGTACGGGAACGGCCTGGTTCCCGACGGGAAGCCGATCCCGGCCCATCTCCTCGGGAACATGTGGGCCCAGGAATGGGGGAACGTCTACGACCTCGTGAAGCCCGCGGCGAAGGACGACTCCTCGATCGACGTGACCGCGCTGCTCCGCTCGAAGAAGATCGACGAGCGGGAGATGGTCCGGTACGGCGAGCGGTTCTTCACCTCCCTCGGCTTCGCTCCGCTCCCGAAGACCTTCTGGGAGCGCTCGCTGTTCACGAAGCCCCGCGACCGGGACGTGGTCTGCCACGCCAGCGCCTGGGACATCGACTGGAAGGACGACCTCCGGCTGAAGATGTGCATCCAGGTCACCGGCGAGGACTTCACGACGATCCACCACGAGCTGGGGCACAATTTCTACCAGCGCGCGTACGACAAGCAGCCGCCCCTGTTCGCGAGCGGCGCCCACGACGGGTTCCACGAGGCGATCGGCGACGCGATCGCCCTCTCCATCACCCCCGATTACCTGGTGAAGGTGGGCCTGCTCGACAAGGCGCCGCCGGCCGGTGGCGACATCGGCGTCCTGCTCCGGATGGCGCTGGACAAGGTGGCCTTCCTCCCGTTCGGCCTCCTGGTGGACCAGTGGCGGTGGAAGGTGTTCTCGGGCGAGGTCGGCCCGGCGGACTACAACAAGGCGTGGTGGGAATTGAGACGCAAGTACCAGGGGGTCGCGCCGCCCCTCCCGCGCAGCGAGGCCGACTTCGACCCGGGCGCGAAGTACCACGTCCCCGCCAACACGCCGTACACCCGTTACTTCCTCGCGGGCATCGTCCAGTTCCAGTTCGACCGCGCCATGTGCGCGGAGGCCGGCTACGTCGGCCCGCTGCACCGCTGCTCGATCTACGGGAACCGCAAGGTCGGCGAGAAGTTCAACCGGATGCTCGAGATGGGGCAGTCGAAGCCCTGGCCCGAGGCGCTGGCCACGTTGACCGGCGAGACCAGGATGGACGCCACGGCCATCCTCGACTACTTCGCGCCGCTCAAGAAGTGGCTGGACGAGCAGAACGCCGGGAAGGTCTGCGGCTGGTAGCGGACGGCTACTCCAGGAGGTCCCAGAAGTCCGGGGCCTTCCGGAAATGGAGATGGGCGAAGACCGCGCCGTCCACGTACCGGCGCACGTGCTCGAGGATCGACTCGGACAGATCGGGCATCGCCCACGGGAACGCCGCGCAGCCCATGAGCGAGGCTGCCGCGATCGTCGGCGCGACGGTCTCGAGTTTCGCTTCCGCGGCCTGGTACAGGCGCCAGATCCCGGCTACCGGGTGGAGATCGCCCCGGGGCTTCGGCGGGGCCTCCTCGCTGCTGTCGAACGGTAGCGCGGGCGTCAGCCAAGAGGGCCCCCCGGGCACGAGGACCGCGAAATCGTCGCCCAGGCTGGGCCACGGCGCGGACAGGGCCACCGCGGTGCTCTTCCCCGAGCGCGAGGGACCCGCGAACACGTAGGCCCGGCCGTCCCGCAGTACCCCCGCGCCGTGAAGAGCGAAGCCGCCCTCCTCCGCCGCCAGCCTGGCGAGCACGAAGCGGGCGACGTTCTCGACGATCCGCTCCACCCGCTCGTCCGGCTCGTCCGCGAGGGCCAGCCGCCAGGTGCCGCCTCCGGGGTCGGGGGCGAGCGCGAAATGGTACGAGCGGGCGAAGGGCGTGCCGTCCTCGACCGTCCCCTCGATCCGGTAGCGCTCGAACAGCCGCCAGTGAGGGAGCCACAGGGGATCGGCGCCACGCACCACCCGAAGGACCCGCGCTGCAGCGACACCGTCCGCCGGCACGATGAACCCGTTCCAGCGGCGCGAGAGGGCGTTGGCCAAGGCGTCGTCCAGGCCGTCGAGGACGACGTGCCACCTTCCGAGCGCGAGCGCGATCGAGCGACTCCCCCGCGGGCGGTCGAGGGTACGGAGCGCGTGGAGGAGGCCCGTCTCCGGCATGGCGCCGTGCAGTCTATCAACCCGGTGGTGGCGGCTCAACGCAACGCAGGAGGCTCGTCGACGCGATTGTCGCCGGCCGAGGCACCGGCGTATGCTCCGCGAGCGCGATTCGTGGGGTCGTATGTTGCAAAGCGATGGGGTCGGCCGAAGCGTGGGGTACGCCCTCATCGGCATGGCCCTCGTCCTGCTCTTCGCCGGCAAGCTGGTGCAGCTCGTCGACCTGGACATCTTCTACCACCTCGCGGTGGGGGAATGGATCCTCGACCATCGAGAGATCCCCCACACCGGGCTCTTCTCTGCGACCCGCGGCGATGCGCCCTGGGTCGACAACGAGTGGGGGTTTGAGGTCGTCGCGGCCTCGGTTCATCGACGGATGGGTGTCAGGGGTCTCGTCCTCCTGTCCGCTTTCCTGCCGACGCTCGCCGCCGCCGTGCTGGGCGCGGCGTTGCGTCGGCGGGGCGTCCCCCTTCCGGGGATCGCGGCGGCGATCGGTCTCGTCGGCTGGGGCCTCGGGTACGTGAACCTGCGCCCGCAGCTCGTGACGTACGTCTTCCTGGCGGTGTTCCTCGCGGGGCTCGCCGACGTGATGGAGGGCCGAACCCGGGCCCCTCTGGTCTATCTCCCCCTCTCTGCCGCCCTCTGGGCCAACATGCACGGAGGGTTCATCGTGGGCCTCACGGTCCTTGCCATCCCCGTGGCGGTGGAGCTGCTGCGACGGGCGGCCAGAAGGCCGCCCGCACTTCCTCTCGCGGCCCTGACCTCGGCTCTTGCGCTCTCGAGCGGCGCCGCGTTTCTCAACCCCTACGGATGGCGCCAGGTCGTCTACCCGCTCGAGTACGCGCTTCGCCCGGCCATGACCTCGTTCAACGGCGAGTGGCAGCCGATCACCCTGGCCACCCTGCCGGGCCTCACGCTCCTCCTCGCGGCGGTGTTCACCGTTTTCGCGCTGTCGCCGAGGCGCCCCTCGCTGCACGAGCTCGCCCTCGCGCTGGCGTTCGTCGGGCTCGGTCTCAAGGCGTGGCGGCACGTGGGCCTCGTGGCGTACGTGGGGCCCGTCGCGTCGGCCTCGTCGGCCGCCGCCGGGTTGGAGTCGGCCTTCCCGCGGGGCTCGCGCCGCCGCTCCCTGGTCCTTCCGGTGCTCGTCACAGGAGTGCTGCTGGGAGGGTTCGTCGCGACCGGCGGGTTCCCGAGCGAGTCGCCATTCCACTTCAGCGGCGACGTCCTGCTCCCGGTCGACACCGCGAACTTCTTCGCCGAGCACCGCCCTCCGGGCGCGCTGTTCAACCAGTACGGCTGGGGCGGGTACCTGATCTACCGGTTCAAGCCCGAGTCCGTGGTGTTCGTGGACGGGAGGAACGACCTGTACGGTGAGGACTTCATGGCCGACGTCGTCCGGATCCTGAGCGCGGAGCCCGGGTCCGAGGAAATCCTGGAGCGCTACCACGTCGGCTCGGCGATGCTCGCCTACCACCCGTCCAACTCGCGCCTGATCCGCAAGTTCCTCGACGCGGGATGGGTGTGCGTGCACCGCTCGACCGGGAAGGTCCCGGTGGTGCTCCTGATCAGGAGGACGGACGAGGCCCTTCCGCTGATCGAGAAGTTCGGAATGGCGCTCTCGGCACCCTAGGGCCTCCACGCCTAGACGCGCCGCTCGGGAGGGCGTGTGATCGGAGCGATCGTTCTCGCGGGCGGCAAGTCGGAGCGAATGGGGAGACCCAAGCCGCTCCTGCCGTGCCGCGGCTCCACGTTCCTCGGAACGATCCTCCACACGCTGGCCCTGACCCGGGTGAGCGCGGTGCGCGTCGTGCTCGGCCACTACGCGAAGGAGATCCGCACGGCGGTCGGCCTCCCCCGCGGCATCGTAGTGGTCAACCCGAAGCCGGACCGCGGGATGCTGTCCTCCCTGCGCCTCGGCATCGCCGCGCTGCCCGCCGGGGTCTCGGCGTTCGTCGTCTGGCCCGTGGACCACCCGCTCGTCGAGGCCGCGACCTTGGACCGGCTGATCGAAGCCTTCGAGACGTCCGGCGCGCCGCTCACGGTTCCGCTCCATTCTGGCCGGCGCGGGCACCCCGCCCTGTTCTCGATGGCGCTCGCTCCGGAGATCGACGCCGCGCCGGCGGCCGAGGGGGCGCGAGCGGTGGTGCGCGCGCACGCCCGAGACGTCATCGAGGTCGCCGTGGACGACCGCTGGGTGGCCGCGGGCATCGACACGCCGGAGGCTTACGCCGCCGCGTTCGGGCGGCCGGCCGTGGGAGAATGACGCGTGGAGGAACGCCGATGAGCGAGATCAGGGTGGAGAGGGATCCGGCCGTGGAGACGCTCCTGAAGCTCGGGGTGCGAGGGTGGCCGGTCTGGACCAAGGAGGTCTCGGAGTTCGCCTGGAGCTACGACGAGCCGGAGACCTGCTACTTCCTGGAGGGGGACGTGATCGTCACCCCCGATGGGGGGAGCCCGGTCAGGGTGGGGAAGGGCGACCTGGTCACGTTCCCGTCCGGCATGTCGTGCACCTGGAAGGTGAACGTGCCGGTTCGAAAACACTACCGGTTCGGATAGCGCGCGCGGCTTGAATCGGCGGAGCGAACGGGGGATCATGGCGCCATGAGAGGCCGCGCCGTCGCGATCGCGCTTTCCGCGGTCTTATTCGCTTCTTGCTCCGGCTCCGCCCCGACGGCACGGGACCGGACGGTCGAGGAGCACGAGCGGGGCTACCGGTTCGTCCTCCCGCCCGGCTGGAAGATGTTCGGGTGGGAGGCGCGCTCACCTTCCGGCAGCCTCCTCACCATCGACGTCCACTCGCTGGTCGGCGCCGACGCGAAATTCGTCGCCGGACTTCCACAGTCGGTCGTCCCGCAGCTCGAGGCCTGGACGCTCTACTACTTCAACGTCGTGGAACAGGCGGTGAGCCGAGAGACGACCGTGGGAGGCGCACCGGCGCTGGAAGTGGTCTACCCGACTCGAATCCGCGCCCAGGACCCGCCCTCTCGCGCCGAGTACTGGGTCGTGCGGAACGGGTCGCTCCTGTACATCGTCCGCGCGACGTACCCCGCGGGCCGCGCCGACACGGACGGACCTGCGGTGCGCGACCTCTTGGCCTCGTGGACGTTCCTCGAGGCGACGGCGCCGAACGCGAAGCCGATAGCGACGACGCCTTCACCCCGTTCTTGAGCCTCGGGGTTCCATTCGAGCATCCGGGGGCTCTGCCCCCGGACCCCTGGCCCCACGCTGCGGACGGGTCGGGGGACCGACCCGTCCTTCGCGTGGGTTCCACTTCTCAGAAGTCTCTCGCTACATCACGGCGGTAGGCGGCGCCGGCTCGTCGGCCGCGCCGGCCTTCCGGAGCGGCACGTACACCATGTAGAGGGCCAGGACCGCGAACACCGCCAGCGCCAGCCATCCCGTCGCCGGACCGAAGGCCGGCAGCGAGGGGAACGTCGGTCCCCGATGCATCTGGTCCTTGACGAACACCACCGCCGCGACGATCAGACCCATCAGCGCCTCGCCGGCGATCAGCCCCGAGGCCGCGAGGATGCCGGCGTTCTCGACCCTCGCCTTCTGAGCGTCGTTGTACTTCCGCTTCGTGACCAGCTTCTCCACGATCCCCTTGATGAGCCCGCCCATGAAGATCGCGAACGTCGTCTCGAGCGGGAGGTACATCCCGACGGAGAACAGCATCGGGCTCTTCACCTTCACCAGGATCATCGAGATCCCCATGGCGATCCCGACGATCACGAGCGGCCAGGCCATCTCGCCGCCGACGATCCCCTGGGACAGGGCCGCCATGAGGCCCGCCTGCGGGGCCGACAGGTTCGGTCCGCCGAACCCGCCGTTCGCCGGGTTCTGCGCCAGGTCGGAGTTGTGCAGGACGTAGAGCGGAAAGAACATGACCAGGCCGGCGATGATCACGCCGAAGATGTCGCCGACCTGCATCTTCCAGGGGGTGCCGCCGAGGATGTGTCCGACCTTGAGGTCCTGCAGCATCTCGCCGGCGACCGCCGCCGAGACGCAGCCGATCGCCGCGACCCCCAGCACGGCGGCGACTCCCTGGGTCCCCTTCGCGCCAACGATCACCATGGTCAGGGCCGCGACGATCGTGGTCGCCAGCGTGAGCCCGGAGATCGGGTTGTTGGACGAGCCGATCATCCCCACCAGGTTTCCGGACACGGCCGCAAAGAAGAACCCGGTGATGAGCATCACGATCGCGGCAAGGAACGCCGCGGGGAGGGCCTTCGTGAAGTAGAAGTACAGGGCGACCATCAGCACGAACACCGCGGCCACGCCGAGGCCGACGACCTTGAGGTTCATGTCCCGCTCGGTCCGCTCCGTGGCCGCCGCGGCCGTCGCCGACGCCTTGACGTCCGCAATGCTCCTCTTGAGACCGGAGATCAGGTTCTTCCGCATGCGCCAGAGGGTGAAGCAGGCGCCCACGAGCATCCCGCCCACCGCGATGGGCCGGACGATCCGCCGGTAAACCCCTCCCGTGAGGGCGGCCCAGTCCCCGCCGTACTGATCGATCTGCGTCGGGCCGAGGAAGTAGACGAGGAGCGGGACGAACAGGCCCCACGCGAGCAGGCCGCCTGCGAAATTCAGCGCGCCCAGCTCGGGGCCGATGATGTACCCGACGCCGAGGTAGGCCGGCGTCGCCGCGGGCGCGGTGATGGTCGTGATGCCCCCGGCCGCGACGGTCTTGTCGCCGGCCAGGCGGACGAACCCCTCTTTGAGGCGCCCGACCCCGATCTGGAAACGGTTGACCGCGTAATAGATCCCGACCCCGTCGAAGGTGTCGGAGTCCGTCCGGCCCAGGAGCCGAATCAGCGCCCCGACTCCCATGGCCTGGAACAGCTGGATCGCCGCCGCGGCCCCGCGCTGCCCCGCCTTGTGAATCTCGCTCGCCGCCACCGACTCCGGGAACGGGAGGGTCGGGTCCTCGACCATCACCCTCCTGAGGATCGTGACGAACAGGATCCCGAGGATGCCGCCGAGGATCATCAGGGCGGAGGCGGTCAGGTACTCGCTCAGCTGGTTGGGGCCCGGCTTGAACTTCCAGATCTGGAGCATGACGAACGCCGGGATCGTGAAGATCGCCCCGGCCGCCACGGACTCGCCGATCGACCCGACGGTCCTCGCGAAGTTCTCCTCCAGGATCGAGCCCTTGAACAGCTTGAGCACGGCCATCCCGATCACGGCCGCGGGATAGGTGGCCGCGATCGTCATGCCCGCCTTGAGGCCCAGATAAGCGTTCGCCGCCCCCAGGATCACGCACATGATCAGCCCGAGGACGAGCGCCCGGAGCGTGAACTCGCGCATGTCGGTATTGGGCGGCACGAACGGCTTGTGAGGCTTCTCGCTCATGAATTCTCCTTCGCCCTGTACTTCGGCGCGCACCTTTCCGGGCCCGGCGGGGGCGCCACGGAGCCGCGATTCTACTTCAAAAAGGGATGTCCACCGTCACGGGTTCGATTCCAGCACCCGCCGGAAGTTGGCCCCCGCGATCTTCGCGATCGAGGCCTCGGAGAGGCCTCTTTCCCGCATCCGGTCGAGGATCGCCGGGAAGGCGGCACAATCCGGAACCCCCTCCGGAAGATCGGGGACGCCGTCGAAGTCGGAGCCGAACGCGACGAAGTCGTCGCCGACGAGGCGGACGACGTGCTCCACGTGGTCCACGATCCGGTCCAGCGGGGGCCGGACCTTCGCCATTCGCTCGCGCATCGTGCGGGCAAGCCCGCGGGACGCCTCCGCCTTGCGGACGGGGTCGTCGAGGTGCTCCCGCTCGACCTGCTCCAGCGTGGCGAACAGGTCCCCCAGCTCCGCGTTCTGGCGCTCGGCGTACGCCGCGTCGAGGAAGCCCGGGTAGAAGTTGATCCCCACGAGCCCGCCGTGGCCCGCGATCACGCGGATCTGGTCGTCGGTGAGGTTCCGGGCGCACGGGCAGAGCGCCGACGCGTCCGAGTGCGACGCGATGAAGGGGCGGCGCGAGAGGCGGGTCACGTCCCTCAGGGTCGTCTCGTGGACGTGGGAGACGTCCACGATCATCCCCATCTCGTTCATCGCGGCGACGACCTTCTCGCCGAACGGGGCGAGCCCCTCGAAGTCGCAGCGCTCCTCGCCCGAGGAGGCGGCCCACGGGAGGTTCCTGGCGTGGGTCAGCGTCATGTAGCGGACCCCGCGGAGGCGGAGGCGCTCGAGGTTCGTGAGGCTCTCCTCGATCGCGTGCCCGTTCTCCACCGCGAGGAACGCCGCGGTCTTCGCCCCCCGCAGGAGGGCGCGGTCGGCTTCGGCGGCCGTCTCGACCTTCACCAGCGCCCCGCGGGACGAGGCGCACGCCGCCTCGACCCCGTCGAGGAGGTCCATCGCCGCCCGGAACGCGCGACCCTTCGGGAGCGCGGATGAAACGTAGGACGCGAACACCTGGAGGGTGACGGCGCCCCGATCGAGGCGCTCGAGGTCCACGTGTCCCTCGGGATTCCCGGACGTAAGGTCCGCGCCCGTCTGGATCTCGAGCGCCGTATCGCAGTGCAGGTCGGTGACGGGCGTCCTCATCGCGGTCCTCCCTGGCGTGACGCGAGCCGATCCGGCGAGGCGGTGCCACGGGAGTATGATCTACTTTCACCCGGGACAGGAGAACGACATGACGGGAGGAACAAGAGGCGTCTCCGGGACGCGCAGGCGGAGATCGACTGGACTCTGCCTCGTCGCCGCGACGCTTCTCTCCGTTCGATCGCGCACGGCCCTCGCCGCCGAGCCGCGATCGGACGAGACCGCGGAGCAGGCCGCCAGGGTTCTCATCCGGACCGAGATCGATCCGAAGGTCTTCGACGATCTGTACGTCCAGGCCTCGAGCGCGGCGGTGAAGAACCTCGAGGAGGCGATCCGGCCTTCGCTCCGCCGAGGCCTGACCGACGACGAGAGGAAGCGCCTCTCGCTCTTCTGGCAGCGGAAGATACGCGAGCTGATGCCGTACTCGGCGATCGAGAATCGACTGGTGCCCCTGATCACGAAGCAAGTCTCCCTCGAGGATCTCGAGGAGATCAACCGGTTCAACAGCTCTTCCGTGGGTCGCAAGGCCTCGGAGGCTCAGAACCTGATGTCCCGGGAGACGATGGCGGCGGGGGAGCAGCTGGGGAACAAGCTCGGGGACAAGGTCTGGCAGTCCAAAGTGGAAGAAGAGATGAGGCGGCAGTTTCCGCAGCTGTTCCCGCGGGCGATCGGGGGAAAGTAGGCGAATTGACGGACCGCCGCCGATGCCCGTGCTGAGCCTCGTGCCGATCGACTCCTCCGGCGCGCCCGCCGACGCCGGCCTCGAATTGGACGACCTGGCGCGGGACGTGTGCGAGTCCACCGCGGGGCTCTACCGCCGGGTCGGGTTCGTCCCGCCGTGGGTGTGCTATCTCGCCGTCTTCGACGAAGGGGTCGCCGGGACTTGCGGGTTCACGGCGCCGCCGTCCGCGGGGCGGGTCGAGATCGCGTACTACGCCTTCCCGAGGTCCGAGGGGCGCGGCATCGCCACCTCGATGGCCCGGGAGCTGCTGGCTCTCGCCCGCGCCGCCGATCCCGGAGTCACGGTCACCGCGCGGACGCTCCGTGAGCGGAACGCGTCGGTCCGCATCCTCGAGAAGCTGGGATTCACCCTCGAGGGCACGGTATTGGACCCGGAGGAAGGCGAAGTCTGGGAGTGGGTGCTGGCCCGGGGCGGCGCCTGAGCTCGCCGCGCGGGTCGCATCGGCGAGGACGCTTCCGTCCAGGATCTCCCCGTATACTTGCGTGCCGGTCCCGCGACACGGTTCGCCGCGACCACGGGAGGGTACGATGCCCAGGAGACCCGCCGCCGCGCTGCTGGCCGCCGTGATCGCCGCCGCCGCGACGGGCGCCGCCGCGGCCGGTTCGGTGCTCGTGTCCGCCGCGAGCAGTCTCAAGGAGGCGATCCAGGAAGCCGCCGAACGGTTCGAGGTCCGGCATCCGGGAACCGGGGTCGTGGTCAATGCCGCCGCCTCCGGTGTCCTGCTGCGCCAGATCGAGGAGGACGCCCCCGTGGACCTCTTCGTCAGCGCCTCCCCCGACGAGATCGAGCGCCTCGAGCGCGCCGGCCGGATCGATGTGGGCGCGGCCCGCCCCGTCGCTTCCAACCGGCTGGTCGTCGTGGTGCCGGCGGGGAGCAGCCCTCCCGCGACGCTCGCGGGTCTGGCGGCGCCGCGGTTCGACCGGATCGCGATCGGCAACCCGCGGACGGTTCCCGCGGGACGGTACGCGGAGCAGGCACTCCGATGGGTGGGGGTGCTGAACGCGCTCGCGACCCGCCTCATCCCCGGCGAGAGCGTTCGGCAGGTCCTGGAATACGTCGCCCGTGGAGAGGTCGCCGCCGGGATCGTGTACGCGACCGACCCCCGCGCGATGGGGGAACGGGTCGTGACGGGTCCCGAGGCGCCCAGAGGATCCCATGACCCGATCGTCTACCTGGTAGCCCCACTCCGCGACGCGCCGCACCCTACGGATGCGGCCGCGCTGATGGCGTTTCTCCTTTCGGAGGAAGGACGAAGCATCCTGGCTCGCCGCGGGTTCCTCCCCCCTCCTCCCCGATGATCTTCGCGGCGCTCCGGCTCTCACTGACGGTGGCGCTCGCTTCCACCGCGCTCGTCGCCTCGGCGGGGACGCTCGCGGGCTGGGTTCTCGCGCGATCGCGGTTCCGGGGAAAGGAGACCCTGGACGCGCTGCTCAATCTCCCGCTGGTCCTCCCCCCGACCGTGACCGGTTACTACCTGATCGCGCTGCTCGGCCGCCGAGGCCCGCTGGGCGCTCCCCTCTTTCGCGCCACCGGCTGGTCGATTCCGTTCACCTGGGCCGCGTGCGTCGCGGCCGCCGCGGTGATGGCGTTCCCGCTGATGGTCCGGTCCGCGCGGGTTGCTTTCGAGGGGATCGACCCGAGGCACGAGATCGCGTCGGCCAGTCTCGGGCACGGGTGGCTGTCGTACCTCCTCCGTATCGCCCTCCCCGTGGCGCGGCGCGGGCTGGCGTCGGGGGTCGTCCTCGTGTTCGCCCGCTCGATCGGAGAGTTCGGCGCGACCCTGATGATCGCGGGGAACATCCCGGGGCGGACGCAGACGCTGCCCTTGGCGATCTACGACGCGGTCCTCGCCGGCGAGGACCGCACGGCGCTCGGGCTCTCGGCGCTCCTCACCGCGGTCTCGGTGGGGGTGATGCTCGCGGCGGGTCGCCTCGGGCGGAGGCGGAGGTGACGGGATTCTCGGTGGACGTCGAGGTCGAGCTGCCCTCACGCACGGGCCGCCCGTTCCGGCTCGTGGCCGCGTTCGAAACCGAGGGCGGATTCACGGTGGTGTTCGGCCCGAGCGGCGCCGGCAAGAGCACGCTCCTCCTGTCGATCCTCGGGGCGATCCGGCCCGCGCGGGGAGCGATCGTGGTGGGTGGACGGGTGCTGTTCGATTCCGCCCGCCGGATCGATCTTCCGACCCGGGAGCGGCGCCTGGGAATCGTGTTCCAGGACGCGTTGCTGTTCCCCCACCTCGACGCCCGGCACAACACGGCGTTCGGCCTCCGTGGCAGGGACGGCGGGCCTCGGGCGGAAGAGGTCCTCGCGCGGGTCGGAGCGTCGGGTCTCGCGCGCCGTCATCCGGAGGACATGTCGGGGGGAGAGAGGCAGCGGGTCGCCCTCGCCCGGGCGCTGGCGGCCGCGCCGGCAGGCCTTCTCTTGGACGAGCCGTTCTCGGCGCTCGACGCGGCGTCCCGAGAGGCCCTGGGCTCTCTGGTGTCGAGACTTCAGCGCGAAACCGGTCTCCCGTTCCTCCACGTGACGCATGATCTGGGCGAGGCGCTCAGGCTGGGGACGAGCCTCGTGGTCCTCGACGCCGGGAAGGTCGTGCAGGTCGGTCCGCCGTTCGAGGTCCTGTCCGCGGCGGCGCGAACGACCGTCGCGCGAGCGGCCGGGTTCGAGAACGTGTTCGCCGGAACCGTTCTGCGGCACGAGCCCGAGGAGGGGTGGAGCGAGGTCGACCTGGACGGAACGCGGGTCGAGACGGGGCTCCTTGCCGAGCCGCCCGGAAGCCGCGTCGCGCTCAGCCTTCGCGCGGACGACGTGCTGGTCTCCGCCGGGAACGTCGCCGGGACCTCCGCGCGGAACGTCTTGGAGGGAACCGTGGTCGAGGTGGAGCGCCGGGGGCCTGTGGTGGAGATCGTCGTCGCGACGCCCGTGCGCTTCCGGGCCATCGTGACCCCCGCCGCCGCTCGAGCGCTGTCGCTCGCGCCCGGCCACCGCGCATGGCTCCTCGTGAAGGCGCTCGCGTTCCACCGGCTGGCCTAGGGGCCTGGATCGGGCATTCGATCCGTGAGCGCGCGCAGGAATTCGGGATGCGGCTTTCCCCCCGAGCGGAGCGAGGCGTGCACCTCGCCCCACGCCTCGGCGTAGCGCCCCTGCTGGAACAGGAGGACGGCCAGATTGTTGTGAGCGGCGATCATCCCGGGCTTGACCCGGATCGCATCCCTGTACGCCTTCTCCGCCTCGCCCGGGCGTTTGAGCTGCTCCAGCGCCAGCGCCAGATCGTAGTGGGCGCGCTCTCTTCCGGGATCGAGGCGGATCACGCGGCCGTAGAGGTCCACGGCCTCCTCGAGCTTCCCCCGATCAGCCAGCTGGTTGGCGAGGTTGATCATCGCCTCGGCCATCTCGGGGTTGGCGCGCAGCGCCTCCTGGTAGTGTGCGAACGCCTCGTCCGTCCGTCCCCTCTCGGCCAGCATCTTGCCGAGGTTGTAGTGAGCCATGAACGAATCGGGGCTCGCCTCGATGGTTCGAGTCCAGAGCGTGTCGAGGTCCCTGTAGGCTCCCCCCTGCCGCCAGGTCAGGAGCGCGAGGGCAAGGAGCGGCGGCGCCGCCCATGCCCAGCGAGGAACCACCCGAGGAAGTCGCTCCGCGAGCCGGGCCGCCCCGGCCGAGACGAGCGCGATCGGACCGATGCTCGCGAGATACTGGAAGTGGTCGGCCGTGAACGAGAACCTCATCGGGTAGACGTTGAGGAAGCCGAGGGCGGGGCCGAGGGTCACCACGTAGAACGCGTACGCGGCCAGCGGAGCGGTGCCGATCCTCTTCCGCGCGAACCAGAGAGCGGCGGCCGCACCCGCCGCCGCAACGGGAAAGAGCCACTGCGCGGCCGACCGGGCATCGAGGGTCCACCTGGGATACAGGAAGGCCAGGGGGTGCGGGAACGAGAGCTTCCCGAGATAGAACAGGACGGCACGGCCGGCCAGCAAGAGCCGCTCCGCGAAGGTCAGCGAAAACTCCCTCCCCTCCGCGCCGACCTGCGTCGCCTCGAGCCAGGCGGTGAGAAGGCCGAGCGTCGCTCCCACCGCGATCATGGCCGCGAGCCAGGGGACCGCGCGGCGCTCGATCCTCCCGCGCTTCCACAGGAGCACGATGGCGAGCGCGACCGGGAGCGTCGCGATCACCGTCTTCGCCAGCAGCCCGGCGACGAAGAGTGCCACCGCGGCCGCGGGGGGCCCGTACCGCGTCCGATCGCGGTCCCCGCCCCCGGCGAAGTGCCGGAGGAAGACCAGCGCCGACCCGAGGTAGAGGAGCCCGGAGAGAGCGTTCTTCCGCTCGGTGATCCAGGCGACGGACTCCACGTGGACCGGGTGCAGGGCGAACACCGCCGCCGCCAGCCAGGCCCCCGGGACGCCGAGGGTCTCGAGCACGAGCGCGAGCAGGATCGCCGACGCGGCGTGGAGCAGCACGTTGTCGAGGTGGTACCCGAGCGGGTCGAGGCCGTAGAGATGGCGCTCGATCCAGAACGTCGTGTGGGTCAGGGGGTAGTACTGCGGGGTCGCGCTGGTCGTGAGCCAGATCCGCGTAAGACCCGCGAGATCCTGGAGGTTGCGATTCCGGGTCACGTGGATGTCGTCGTCCCACACCCATCCCCCCCGGATCGCGGGGACGTAGGCCGCCAGGGTGGCGAGGACGATCACCGCGGCGATCCCCGCCATTCCGCGACTCATCCACGGCTTGGCCTCGCGACTCGCCGGCCTGGGTCGCATCGGCGCGACGCTCAGGACCTGAGGCGGTACACCGCGTCGAACGGGGCGGCGCCCGGAACGCGCTCGATCCCGCGCGCCGGGTTCGCGGCGAGCCGCTCCAGCACGTGGAAGGCGGTCTCCGCTTCCTCGGGGACGCCGGCCGCCGCGGCCAGCTCCTCGGCGGTGCCACCGGTGGGCCGGCTCCGGAGCGCCTCGACGAGCTTCCGCTGGAGGTCGAGCACCGCGGCCGCAGCCTTCTTCCCCGCCTCGACCCCCGGCTGGTGGTAGGCGTTCACGTTCACCAGGGTCGCGTAGAGCCCCACCGCCCGCTCGAACAGCGCGATGAGCGCGCCGACGCTTCGGGGACCTACGTCCGGCAGCGTGATGGTCAATGACGGTCGGCCGCTCTCGTGGAGGGCGCGACGGGTCCCCAGAAGGAACCCGGCGAGGTAGTCGCCGGACGTGACGCCCTGCTCGACCTCGAGCCCCTTCCCCTCCCGGTCCTTCAGCACCTCGATGAACGTGACGAAGAAGTTCGGCACGCCGTCCCGGAGCTGCTGAACGTACGCGTGCTGGTCGGTCGAGCCCTTGTTCCCGTAGACGGCGATCCCCTGGTGGACCGTGCGGCCGTCGAGGTCCTTCTCCTTCCCGAGGGACTCCATGACGAGCTGCTGCAGGTAGCGGCTGAACAGCGTGAGGCGGTCCTTGTACGGCAGCACCACCATGTCCTTCGCGCCCTTCCCGCCGCCGGCGTGGTGCCACGCCGCCGCGAGGAGCGCGGCCGGGTTCTTCGAGATCTGGCGGGAGCGCGTGAGGCCGTCCATCTCCGCCGCGCCTTTGAGCATCTCGCGGACGTCGATCCCCTGGAGCGCCGCAGGCAGGAGGCCGACCGCCGACAGCTCGGAGGTCCTCCCGCCGACCCAATCCCACATCGGGAATCGATCGATGAACCCGTGCTCGGTCGCGTAGCGGTCGAGCGCGCTCCCCTCCCCCGTCACCGCCACGGCGTGACGGCCGAGCTCGAGCCCCCGCGCGGCGTATGCCGCCTTGGCCTCGAGCATCCCGTTCCGGGTCTCGGGGGTCCCGCCCGACTTCGAGATCACGACCGTGAGGGTGCTATCGAGTCTCTTCCCGATCCCCGCCAGGACGCGATCGATCCCGACGGGATCGGTGTTGTCGAGGAAGTGCGGGGTCATCGGCGCGTCGTGCGCGCCGAGCGCGTCGGCGACGAACTCCGGCCCGAGAGCGGAGCCGCCGATCCCGATCACGAGCAATTGCTGGAACCTCTCCGTGCGCTGCGGCCGGATCTGACCGTCGTGGACGCGCGAGGCGAAGTGGAGGACCTTCGCCAGCGTGCGCCGAATCGCGTCGGCGATCTCGGGCGACGGCGCCAGCTCCGGCGCGCGGAGCCAGTAGTGCCCGACCATCCTCTTCTCGTCGGGATTCGCGATCGCGCCCCCTTCGAGGGCCCGCATCGCGTCGAGGGCGCCGAGGAGCGGCGCCTCCATGACCCTAAGGTGCTCCGGCGGGAGGTCCATCCGGCTCACGTCGAGCCGGAATCCGAGGTCGGCGGCGTCGTAGAGCCAGGCCCGGTAGCGGTCCCAGAGATCGTTGGAGGTCATGGCGGCGTCTCCTGTCCACCCTTGGTGAGTGAACAGGATAACCCGCCCGCCGGCCGGTCGTCTTGCCGGTCGACGGGCGGGTCGCCGCGTCCAGGCCCTACAACAGCGTTACGGGCAGGGGTTGTAGTTGCTCCTCTCCGCGCCCGTGGCGAATCCGAGCGTCCCTTCGTCCCCGGTCGCGCTTTCCGCCGACACCACGTAGAACCAGCCCGTCCCCACGGCCGGCGCGGCGCCGTCCGCTCCGTCTTGAGCCCCCGCCAGCAGCTCGTCGTGGCATACGCCGAAGGCCGCGTACGAGAGGCTCGTCAGCAGGTTGCGGTAGACGTGGTACGACGCCGCGCCGCTCGCGACGTCCCAGCTGAACGTCGTCCTCGAGGTCCACTGCAAATTCGGCACGTCCCCGGCGACCAGGCTCGTGTTCTCCTCCTCGAACGCTCCCATGTCGCTCTGCGCGTAACCGTTCCCGTCGTAATCGCGCAGCCTCAGGTCCCCATCGAGGTCGGTCCTCGGCTGCCCGGCGTACGATGACGGACTCGGGCCTTTGTCCAAGCACGGCGAAGTCGACGAAAGGTGGAAGTCCGCCGAGAACAGCGGGAGCGAGCAGATGTTCCCGTTCTGCCCTACGCAACACGGTGTGCCGGTATCGGAATACGACACGCTGGAGCATGCCACTCCCGAGAGATCCCCGCCGCCGTTCCCGTACACGATGCTGTTGGCGACG
The DNA here is from genome assembly GCA_020073205.1 of Terriglobia bacterium. Taxonomy (NCBI): domain Bacteria; kingdom Pseudomonadati; phylum Acidobacteriota; class Terriglobia; species Terriglobia bacterium. The sequence continues at coordinate 64,177 of JAIQFR010000006.1, read as the reverse complement.
GTAACCGTCCCTCCCAGGGCCTGGATGCCTAAAACGGTATTGCTGGCTACGGTCGCGTAGTTGAAGCCCAGCGACCCGCTGTCGTTGATCGCCCCGGCACCGTTCTGCGCCATCAGGACGCCGGTGAAGCTCGTGGTGCCCGAGTTCCGGACCGCGGTGCCGGTGATCCCGGTGAGCCGCCCTTGCGAGAGACTGAGGGTCGCCCCGTAGTACACCTGGGCACCCGCGCTGACGTTCCCGCCGACGGCGATTCGCGTCGCAGTGGTCTGCCCCCCGTCCAGCTCCAAGGCAGTACCGGTGATGGATTCGAAGCCCAGGTCGCTCAAGGTGAGCGGCGCCCACGTCCGAATCCCGCCGGCTCCTCGCAGCACCAGATTACTGAGGGTGATGGGCGTCGTCCCCTGGCTCGACGCGATCTCGAACGCCGGGCCGCTACCGCCGTTGACGATCACGTCCTTCCCGCCGCTGGGTTTTCCGACGAAGTAGAATACCATGCCACGGTCGACGAACACGCTCTCGTTGTACGGCCCCGTCCCCGGCGAGATCTCGATGATCGTCCCGGATTGCGTGGCGTTGTAGACGGCCTCCTGGATGGACGTGAAGTCGCTGAAGTCGGCGGGATCCGTCGACACCCGGTAGACGGGGTTCGTGTCGCACGCGTCGCCTACGCCGTCGTGGTCCTCGTCATCCTGCGCGGGGTTCGGGATATCGGGGCAGTTGTCCTCTGCGTCGCAGATCCCGTCCCCGTCCCGGTCTCCTTCCGTGGTGAGAGTCTGGTCCGGGGCGTCGGGCGAGCCCTCGACGTTGCCGACATTGTCCCTCGCAGTGCTGTAGAACCGGTAGGTGTGGCCGCAGGCGACCGTGAAGACAGCTTGCGTGGCGGTCGTGTTCGTTACCACCGGCAGGAACGGGCCAGCGTTATCCGAGACGTAGATCGTATAGTCCTTGATGCCCGACCCGCCCGCGTCATCCGTGCCGTACCAGCTGACGAGCCTCCGGTTCGACGGACCGCCGGGACTTTGAACGATCGAGTTTACGCTGCTGCCGGGTGCCCCGGAGTCAATCGTGTTGAGCCAGGTGTTGGTGTTGATGGGGGCGTTCGTGTCGAAGGTGATGGTTGCGGAGTTCGTGATCTGCGTTCCAGTGGCGAGGCCGGTTCGCGGGCTGATCATGAACGTGACGTGGCCTTCGCCACTCCCCGTCGTGGGGTCGTCCGGAGGCAGCAGTCCGGCGAGCGGATCTGCGGGCACGTTTCCGGTTTTCGGATCAATTGTCTTCAGGCGCCACTCCAGCGTGGAACCGGTGTTCGTCACGGTGATCTCGACAAGGTAGCTGGAATTGACGAGCGGGACGGTCGCGGTTCCCGACGTCTGACCTACAAGGTCGGCGACGAGCTGTGAACCGAAAGCGATCTCGCCGAGCTGAAGGGTTGAGTAGTCGATATCGGGATCGAGATCGTCGGTGATTACGACCACCTGCGCGGGGGCGGACGCGTCCGGGCGATTCTCGAAGAAGATGGTGTACGGCATCGCGCCCACGGTGTTCGTGTACCCTTGGCTTCCGTAACCCGTTACTCCGATCTTCTCGTTGGGGTCATTGGGAAGGATGTTCTCGAAGATGTCGTGATCCTTAGGGGAACAATCGGCGCCGGTTGGGGCGTGCCCGAGGTGACATTGATCGTCTTCTTTCTTCTTATGGTCGTCGCAAGGGTAGTAACATGTCTCGGGAGTGCACTCTTCTTCATCGCTGAGTTCGCCGCATCTCCCCGCTTCAATCCCCTTGCACACAATCTCCGTGGTAAGCACTTCTGGTATTGCAAACAGCTCCTCGACTAACAGCTCGATGACATGAACAGCAGTACACGATAAGAACATCGCGCGTTCGCACCTCTTCTTCGGACTGTCGCAGGACACGCACGGCTTCGAACATCGCCCGTATCCCTCCTCTGCCCAGATGTCGCGCAGACCGCTGGGATCAGTCCGTCCAGTGGCGTTGTTTCGGACGTACGCGTAGAGGTTCGTCCCTCCAGCAATCCCAATCGGATCCTCGCTGATGAAACGTCCGATGGCGGGATCGTAGGAGCGTGCACCCATCACGTCGAGCCCCGTCTCGTCGGCCTGCACTCCCTGTTGGCCGACAAACCGGTAGCGGTTCGGTATGGACTGCGACGAGGTTAACACTGTTCCGAAGGGATCATACGTGTACCTATCTGCGCTGTCTCCGGTCGAACTAGTGACGAGCGACGTGCTGCCGAGGGCATCGCCATCGAAATAGTGCCTCGTGCCACTCGTGTCTTCGCCGTCCACCAACCCGAGGCCGTGGATGTACCGATTCACGAGGGAACCATCGCTAGCGTACTCGGAGGCGACGTCCACCAGCGCCTCCGGATCGTGCACGAAGGTCGTGACCTCTCCATCGTGTGTCGCGGTCACGCGGTTCCCCAGCGCGTCGTAGCTGTAGGAGAAGACGCCATTCGTGGGGGTCACGACCCCAGCCAACCGACTCTCCGCGTCCCATTCGAACGTGGTAGTGCCAGTCGCGTCCGTCTTGGATTGGAGGTTGCCGTCGGCGTCATACTGGTAGATCACCGCGCCGACCTGGAGGTACTGGTTCATCACGTTGGTCGCGTACTGCGTCTCGACGCCGTAGTCCTCCACCGACGTCCGGTTCCCCGCGGGGTCGTAGTGGTAAAGGGTATGCCGGCCTCCCGGGTAGTTGACCTCGGTCAGTTGGCCCTTGGCGTCGTACGCGTAATAGGTCGTGCCATCAAGCGTGGTCATGGACGTGCGCCGACCGCTCGAGTCGTACAGGTAGTCGAATCGCCCCTGGATGACGCCCCCCGGCCCGTAATGAACGATGCTCAGGATCTGGCTGTCCAGGTCGTAGGCGTAGGTCGTGTAAGTGCCGTTGCCCTTGTCCTCGCGCACGAGCCGTCCGGCGGAGTCGTACTGATACGTGACGATCGACGCGTCCGATCCGTCCTTGAGCCCGCTCAGGCGACCCACCGCGTCGTACTGGTAGTTCAGCGTGACGCCGTCATGGCCGGTGCGCTGAGTTCGCTTGCCCGATGCGTCGTACGAGAACGCGAACCACCGGCCGCCGGGATAGTCGATCCGCGTCAGGAAGTCCCGATCGTCGTACTGCATCGAGATCGTACCGGATTCCGTATCCGTCGCCGAAATGAGGTTGTTGTGATCGTCGTAGGCGTAGTTGGTCGTGCGTCCGGTCGGATAGGTCTTCTGGACGCCGCGGCCTTCGGAGTCGTACGCGAATCCCATGGTCTGATTGCGGCGATTCGTGGCAGAGACGATGTTACCGTGCCCGTCGTAGGTCGCGGCGCGGGGAAGAAGTGTCGGATCGGGGTACTGGATGGAAGTCGTGTTTCCGTGCGAGTCCGTCGTGTAGTCGGTGAGGTTCCCCCGCTCATCCTTCAGCCAGTCGAGGCGGCTCAAGTCCGCAGTCCACCCGTACTGCACCGAGTGGCCTAGGGCGTCCTGGACCTGGTTGACGTTCATTTTCGAATCGTACCAGTACGCTGTCGCGGCCTCGCCGGGCGCGACCACGCTCGCGACACCCGTGTCCGGCCCGTAGGCGAATTGCGTCGTGGCCCCCAGGGCATCGGTGAAGCTCAGGATCTCACCGTCGAGCCCGAAGTTCATGGCGTAGCTCGAGCCGGCGGCCGTTGTGACCGTGCACCCGCCGGGCTCGACGTAGGCGTAGCGCAGAGCATTCGAGCCCCCGCTCGACGACTCCTCGGTCAGACGCCCCAGGTCGTCGTAGGAGAACGATCGCCCCGTGCCGTCCGGGTAAGTGATCGTGGTCAGCGCATGGTCCGAAGGAAAGCCCGTCGGCGGGTTGTACTCGTAATCCGTCTCGCGTGCGCCGTACAAGGTGACGGAAAGAAGGTGGTCGTCGGAGCCGTCGTACAGGTACTGAACCTGACGTCCCGCTTGGTCGGTGAGACCGGTGATCCGACCATCCGAGGAATAGGCAAAGTCAATGTGGTAACCGTTGCTGTGAGCGATGGACGTCAGAAGCCCGCTATCGTGGGTCAGCGTAAGGCGATTTCCGTTCGAGTCCTCGATGTACTGCATGGTGCCGTCGGGGCCGAACGCAGTCGTCCGACCGTCCTTCTCGCGAAGGAGCCATCCTGAGTCGGCGCGCTGCGTGAGCGAGGCAGGGTCGCCGTTCTCCGCGTACCAACCAGCCCTTCCCTGCGTGAAACTCCTTCGTAGCTCGCCGGGTCCCCGGATCTCGATCACGCCCGAGGTCGGACCCGCCAGAGTGACTTGGTAGTTGTGAGACCATCCACGGCCGAGCGGTCCGATCTTGAATCGTTCGTCGATGGCCGTCGGGTACGTTCGCTCGAAGACGATTGGCAGACCCGGGGCGCCGATCGCGAGATCCGCCGCGGTCTCGAGCTTTTCTTTGGGGAGCAGTCGTCCCTTGGCCCGCTGGAGCTCGAGGTTGAAGAGGTCCCGGACCGCGTAGGTCTTGCGGCCGTGGCTCGCGAGGTATACGGCATCGGCCAGCAGGGCGTCGCGATACTGCTGGCGGGTCGCACCGATCTGCGCCTTGACGTTGGTCCAAATGGCGGTCCACGCGTCATCGGGCACGTCGTCGGGACGCAGCGCCTGTTCCATTCCTGCCCAATCGATGGGCGCGGAGTCCGCGGGCAGTTCGGAGACATCAAGTTCAAACGTCGCGTGTGCGCCGAGATTCGGGGACTGGAAGTAAATCGGAACGGTGTAGGTCTGCCCTGGTGGGATCCTGTCGATGGAGCCGTCTGGCCCGAGCGTCAGCACCTGTATAGGGCCGTCCGAGTACGGTCCACGCGAGGACACGCGGAACGGGACGCCCTGAGTGCTCGTCGCTATCAGCAAAGACGGAACGAGATCGACGTTGCCTTTGTTTTCGTAGAGGATCGACGTCTCGTAGTCCCTCCACGGTCGCACGTAGTGGGATTCGCAGACGGAGCAGCGGACTGCGCCAGGTTCTGCTGCGCTGCAAGTCAGTTCGCACTTTGGGAAGAACCGGACCTGAAGTCCTAAGGGAGTGGCGGTCTGGACTGTGAATCCACCGGACTTCGTTTGCTCCAGGCCGTTTGGGTTTCTCACCACGACGTCACGGAGGCCTATCGCTGCTCCCGCCAGGTTGAACGCCGCTGTGAGTTTGGTCCGCGACGGCACGCCAGAGACCCCCGTGCCGGTGATGTCGGGCTTACCCGCGGAACGGAGGAGAATGGTCGCTAGCGGATCGAGATCGGTCCCGTAGATCTCCACACGGACGCTGCCCGCATTACCTCCTTGGTCCGGCGTGACGATCAGGTCCCCGTTCCCCGATCCGGAAGAACTCGCCCGGTAGGGCTGAAAGAGCACTCCCGTCGTCACCGCCGATCCCGATCCCGGCCCCTGACCTGATGGACCGGATGCGTGGCCCCACCAGTTCGAGGTTGCATCCACGACCCAGGTCGATGTCGTGTTGTTGACTCCCCACTGCGAGCCGATGAGGTCGCTGTCCCGGATCAGTGGCTGGGACAACGAGGACTGGATGCACGTGCCAACCGCGGAGCAGGTCAGGAACCTCGAGAGGCCGCTGGTCGTTGCTCCGTCAAAGAACAAGCCCGTCGTTGAATGGTCGAACGTAAGGCGCATCGCGGTCTGCAACGCGCCGCGGACCTGCAGCGCGCTGCTGGCGCCCGAAATTTGTAGATCGGTAAGGTCTGCGCTTCCCGTGCGCTCGACGAGTAACCCGGTCCAAGAGCCGGGGGAGGGCGAGGTCGAACTGGTCATCACGACACCGGGCGATCCTGGGCTGACAATCAAGTTCCCGGGGGCGCCGGAGGTCCCACCGATAATCAAGCTGGCGCCGCTCGCAAACCTCGCCGTCACCCCCGATTCGATCGTCAGCGTCGTAACGCCATCCGGACCATCGGTGCCCTGCGTGTGCAGCGTCGCGAGTATGGTTGGATCGCCCGCCGCCCGCGCCCAGACGCCATCCAGGGTTTGCCAAGGGCTGTCGGGGACATATTGGACAAATCCGTGGATTTCGTAGGTCGCTCCGGCCACCTTGTGCACCACGTTGTCCAGGGTCAACCGCGCCGCCGTGTTCGCGCCAACCCGGGATGTCCGCGATCCCCAGTTCTCGAACGTGTTCCCCGACCAGGTCACAAACGTGCAGTCATCCCGGATGCTCTCGATCCTCGGACAATCCGTGACCGATCCGCTGTCTCCTTTTCCGACACTGATGTCGTAGCTTCCGTTGCCTTCGAAGGTCGTCCGGGTTACCGTCAGCGAACTCGCGCCGAGAATTCCCTCCGCCGAATTCGACGTTACGAAACTATCCGTCAACGTCAACCTACCCAGGGCGCCGCCTGCGTTGTCGTTGTAGATTCCGGCGAGCGTATTGGACGCGATCGTGCTGTGGCTAATGGTGGCGCTGCCATCACCCAACGCTACTCCGTAGCTCGCGGATTCGCGCACGATAACGTCGTCCAAGATCACACTGGTCACGCTGGCCCCATAGCCGCCCACGTAGATCGCACCGCTGTACGAAGAGCTGCGGTACCCGCCCGCGTATTCCACGACCGCGTTTCGGATCAACGAGCCGGTAGGGGTCCCTCGCTGGAAGGCGATGCCACCCCATTGGCCTCGCGCCGGAGTCGCACTACTCGTCGTGAACACGATCGTCGCAGGCCCGCCCGCTGCGTCCCCGTCCGCGACCAGGCGCCCCGGCACGTTGTAAGCCACCGAGATCCCCGCCTGGGTGCCTGAGAACTGGACTCGAACCCCAGGGTCGATCGTAAGAGTGGTCACGCCGTCAGGGCCGTCCGTCCCCTGCACGACGATTCCGCCCAGCACTGTCACGGTATCCCCGGCCGCCCGTGACCAAACACCACTTCGTGTTTGGTAACCGCCTCCGTACGCTCCGTTGACCTCGTACGCGGCCCCAGCCACCTTGTGCACCACGTTGTCGAAGGTGAGCCGCGCCGCGGTGTTCGCATTCACCCGGGACGTCCTCGCGCCCCAATTCTCGAACGTGTTCCCCGTCCAGCTAACAAGGGACGTCTCGTCGCGAATACTTTCGATCCTCTGACAGTCGGTGACCGATCCGTTGTAGACGGCGCCATCAAACCAAATGTCGTAGCTCCCGTTCCCTTGGAAAGTCGTTCGAGCCACGGTTACTGAGCTCGCGCCATGGATCCCCTCTCCGTCGTTCCCTGCCACCGTACTGTCGCTCAGAATCAGCCTGGCCTGAGCGCCAACGACGATCCCCCTCTGAGAGGTCGACGTGATGGTGCTGTGGCTGACCGTGCATGTCCCACTGCCGTAGAGCGATAGCCCGTACGTCGCCGACTCCCGCACCGTGATGCTGTCCAGCGTCAGACCCGCACCGGAAGTCTCAAACTCGATCAACCCGGGCGAGCCGGTCCAGAGCGACCGACCCGCATACTCGACAACCGCGTTTCGGATCACGGAATCACCCGCCCGGTTCGCGAAGCGCAGGCCGCGCCAGTACCCGCGCGATGGGGTAGCGGTGTTCGCCGTGAACCGGATCGTCGCGGGACCCCCGGACGCGTTTCCATCTGCGATCAGTGCTCCAGGGCTGTCATACCCGAATTGGATCTGGAGATCCTGGTTGACACGAACCACAATGCCGGGCTCGACCGTGAGCGTCGTCACGCCATCGGCACCGTCCGTGCCTTTCACGTCGAGGTTTCCGAGCACGACCGGATCACCCGCGGCGACGGCCCACGCGCCGTCTCTCGACTGCGTCCCATTGGTGATCCCGTACCGGGCCCCGGCGATCTTGTGAACAACGTTGTCCAGAGTAAGACGGGCGGCGACATCCGGGTGCACCTGAGAGACTTTTTGGCCCCAGTTCTCGAACGTGTTACCCGTCCAAGTGAGCGGGTTGAGCGGCGGCGCCGCGATCTCGAACCAAACGCTCTCGATTCTCGGGCAATTCGTGACCGAGCCCGTGATATAGCTCGTGGGATGAATGTCGTAGCCGCCGTTTCCGGAGAAGGTCACGCCCGAGATGGTCGCTGCCATCGATCGGTTCAGGTAGATCCCATCTCCCGCGTTCGACGACACCGTCCCACCCGATATCGTCAGAGTTCCGCCCCAGCCGCGCACTGCCTCCTGATTCCCCGAAGTGATCGTGCTCGAACTCACCTGGACGGTTCCGACCTCCATCCACAGGCCGGCCTGGTCCGACTCGCGAATCGTCACGTTGTCCAGCGTGAGGACGCCCACGGACAAGCGCGACCAGATGGAACCGGGGTAATCCCCGTTCGACGGTACGCGTCCCCCGTAAGCCACGGTCGCGTGACGGATCGTCGACGATTGCGCGCTGTCGGCAAAACGGAGGCCGCGCCAGAAACCCCGCGTGGGCGATCCCGTGTTCGCCGTGAACACGATCGTCGCGGGACCACCCGCTGCGTCCCCATCTGCCAACAGCGCTCCTGGAGCACCGCTACCGAAGAGCAGGTAACAGTCCAGGTTGAATCGGACTTCGACCCCCGGCTCGATCGTGAGCGTCGTCACGCCGTCGGATCCGTCAGTGCCCTTGACCTGGACAGCTCCGGTCACGATGTACGGCGACCCCGCGAGGGTCCAGGTGGTGTCGGTGGAGATCACCCCTCCGGGAACGGCCGTGGACGCCCGCGCGGTCGCGGCCATCGCTAGGCCGCACGTAACTGCGAGGCAAACGCCGAGGATCTTGACGTGATTCGAGTGCATGAACGTTCCCCCCAAGACTCAGCGTTGGATTCACGCCGGCTCGTTGCCTGGCCAGGATGAGACGTTGTCGCCCGTGAGATTTGCCCAGACCTATTGTGCGGACCCCCCCAAGGCCTGCATGAATGTTCTATACCCCGCCGTTCTGCGTGAATCAAGTGAATTAGCCTCAATTCCAGAGGGCTCGTACGAATCGAGGTGAGTTTTGTCCCCTTCCATATCGCCCTGCCCTGCGACCCACCCTGAGGTTCTTGTCCCCATGCGATTCATGACAGGCGATCCAACGCGTTTATTCGGACACGCGGCGTCGGAGAGCGGAGAATCGAGGGGGAAAGCCGAACCCGCTGGCGCGAGCCGAGGAAAACTCGCCGTATTGTGTCTTCAATGGAGTAGGTAAGTATTGTTTCGTGCTCGGCCACGGCCGGCCGGCCTGCCTGCCTTGGACGTTTTGCAGCGAATGGGATCGTGCGGGCCCAGTCGCGGTTAGAATCCGGGGTGGTCGCCTGTCTCCCGCGACGAGGAGATCCGGCGCGCGACGATTCCGCGTGCCGGACCGCCTCGCGAGGAGCAGGCCAGGGCAATGCGAAGGTCATGGTACAGAACGAGCGTCGCGCAAGCCGCCTCCGAGCCCATTTACGCTGCTGAGCTATGGACGATTCTCACGACCGGGAACTCGAGACGAGGCTTTGCGAAGGCGACGACAGTGCCTTCTGGGCACTCATGGATCAGCACCACCGGGTCATCGACCTCGTGCTCTTTGGAATCGACTACTTTCGGAGACGACCCCTGGAGCGAGAAGAGGCGGCGATGGCGGTCGCGGATCGCGCGCACCGGAAGCGACATCAGTTCCGCGGCAAAGGCAGGTTCAGGGCCTGGCTGGCGATCCTCACGCGCAACGAGGCGCTCAACCGGGTCCCGAAACTCGGGCGCGATAGCCATCGGCGCCACAACATACCGACGGTTTCCATCAATTCCGGGCCGGACGGCGACTCCGTCCCGATCGCCGTGCACGGCGCGCAGGAGAGCAACCTCTTGCAGCGAGAGGTCGACGAGGCGCTCGACGGTCTCGACGAGAGGGACCGCCAGTGCGTCACGCTCTTTTTCCTGGGCGGGCTTACGGACAAAGAGATCGCCGAGGCGATCGGCGAGGCCGATCCTCGGCTCATCGCACCCATTCGTCACAGGGCGATCGCGAAGCTCCGAGAGAGCCTTGACGTGCGGGGCGTCCGATGACCATGGAGAAGCACCCTACGACGGAACAGCTGGTCGGTCTCCTCGACGGGACCGCTGAAGCGGGTGAGCGTGCGGCTTTGGAAGCGCACCTCCAGGGGTGCACGTCGTGTCGGGGTCAGCTCGACCGGCTGCGACGAACGGTCGATCTCGTCAAGGAGTCGGAGGGTCGCCGCGCAGGCGGTACCTGGTACGGTGCGGCACGCGAAGCGCATGCCCGGGAGGTCGCGGCCGTGCCCCTCGGAATTCGTCTGGCTCGACACTGGCCCGCGTGGGCGGGTTTTGCCGCCGCGGCGGTCGTCCTCGTGGTGTTGACCTACCCGGCCTATCTCGGGGTGATCCGCCTGCCGATCGCGGAGCGGCAGGCCACAGGGCTCCTGGCGGAGAAAGGGCAAGACGCTGCACAGATTCGTGAGCTGCGCTCCTCGCTGGACGGAGTTTCGGACCGGTTGCGCCGGGCCACCGAGTGGGGCGGGGCCGTCGAGCTGCACATCCTGCCCAGCGCGCTTCGCGGCGGTCGTCCGGCGACGCTGGAGGTGAACGCCGGACAGCCCTTCGTCCTGCTCGGGGTCACGCCGCAGCTTCCGGGGCTCACCGCGAGCACCCGCCGATTCGTGTTCGCGATCGCGGGACCGGCTGCCCAACCCCTTTGGTCCTGCGAGATGTCCGCGTCCGAGATCACCGCTCGCGTGAACGAGACCAACGTGGTAACGCTGGCGGTGCCGGGATCGCTGCTCCCTCCTGGACGTTTCGAGCTGCGGGTCGCTCCCGTCGACGCCGGCGGCGGCGAGCCACTGCTCAGAATCCCGTTCGAGATCGTCCGGAGGAAGTGAGGCTGTAGCTCCACGGGGCTGGGTGCTGCCCGGGGAGTCGTCTCAACGCCAGTCTCCGGCCGCCACGAAAGCCGCCCAGTAGAAGGGGTGCGTCGACTGCTTCCGCGCCCGGCGCGCCGCGAGCACTCGTAGGCTCGCATCTCGCACGGCTTCCGCCGTCGACCGGCCCGATCCGAACCGGCTTTCGTACAGCGCCCGCATCCAGGCTCGGGTCGCCGCGTCGTCCACGTCCCACAGGCTCAGGATCACGGTCCTCGCCCCCGCGACCTGGAACGCGCGCCGAAGTCCGAATACGCCTTCTCCCGTGCCCAAACTCCCCAGCCCCGTGCTGCACGCCGAAAGGACTGCCCACTCCGTCCCCTCGAGGTCCAACGAGGCAACCTCGGCCGCCGTCAGCACCCCGTCCTCGTCGCCAGGTCCGGCGTTTTCTCGTCGGTTGGCCCCGGCCAGCGCGAGTCCCGACAACAGGAGGGGGTTCTCGCCGGCATCGGCGTGGGAGTCGTGACCCGCGTTGGCAACGTTCCCGGGTCCTCCGCCGGATGGAGCGAGGAGAGAAGGACAACGGTCTCCCAGGAAAAAGCCATGGGTCGCGAGGTGCAGCACGCGCTTGCCGGGGGCTTGCGCCTTGAACGACGACTCGTCGGCGTCCTTTCCCAAGAGCGACGAGGCGGGCTCCTGGGCCTCGAGGCTCGTCGTTCGCCGATCGCGCCAAGCTCGGGTGACCTCCTTGACCTCCCGCTGCGTCTCTCGGAGCGGCGAGAAAGGCTCGAGCCCCCGGTCCCCGCATGCGGAACGCAGTCCTCGGGTGATCGCCGTGTCGGGCTGGGGAGATCCGGCAACCACGGCCATGGCTCCTTTGCCCTCGACGGTCTTGTGCTTGGTGGCCGTGACCGCGGACCGGGGCTCCGCGTCATAGGCGGGGTCACCCAATGCCAACAAGCCGCGAGCCCGTCCAGAGTCCGCCCCGATTCGGACCAAGTCCCGCTCCGACGACACGTAGTGGATGAGCGGCCCCTCCTGCAGCAGGAAAGCGTCGTTCCCGACCGGCAGCGACGCGAAGCTGACCAGGTGCAGCATCCCCTCGGGGGCCACGAACACGCGTTGGGCGCCGCTCAGATGGGGGACCAGCGGGTCCCAGATTTTCGCGCGAAGCCGACCACCCACCTCCCGGTACGCTGAGTCGGCCTGCTGCGGGGACCTCACCTTGACGCGCCCGGCGCCGCCCGCCTCCTCGCGCCAGCGGGTCACCGCCTCGTCGATGTCGCTCTGCGATCCCAGGGGCACGACAACGGGCTCGTCGGAGCCAGCCCGCAGCACGAACGCGAGGTAGGAGCGGACAGGTTTGCCTACGGTACCGTCTTTCGAGGGAACCGTTGGCTGGAGCCGGTCATAGGTGAAGTAGGAGACCAGGGCAGCATCGGGCGGGAGAGAGGCGGCCACTTCGGCCAAGCCGATCCGGCTCCGCTCTTCTTGTCGGCGGAACCTGGCACTCTTCTCGGCCAACCTTCTCTCGCATTCGTCGGTGGCTCTTCGCGCCCGCTCCAAGATCTCCCGGTGCTGCTCCCGATCGACGGACTCAAGTGACCGCTCGTAGAGGTTGGCGAGCGTCGTCACAGCCCCCTGCAAATCGAGCCAGAGCGGCCTCGATTCCGGATCGCGGCTCGCCCCGCGGCGCGAGATCATCTCGTCGAGCACCAGCGCCCGGGAACGGAGTCCGGCGTCGAAGACCCGTCGTACCGCCTCGGACGTCGCACCCGGCTCGGCAGCGATGATCAGGGCGAGGTTCATCCCCGACGTGCGAGCGACCGCGTATCGCAGCGCCCGTCTCTCCTCAAGCGAGCGGATGGTCAGCACGAGATGCTCGCGGCTCGCCGTCTCCGCGCTGAGCGCGGCTTCGAGGGCGCCTGCCGTGTCACCCGTTCGATAAAGAGCGCTCGCGAAATACCTTCTGGCTCTCGCCACAGCCGGGTGGTCGACCCCCAGCGAGTCGGTCCGGACGCGGATCGCCTGCCCGATCCACGAGGTCGCCAGGTCTCCTCGCCCGGCAGCGTCCTCCACTCTCCCGAGGCCCTCGAGAGTCTCCGCTCGGTCGGGATGATCGGGAGCCGACTCCGCGAACACGGCGAGCGCTCGCTCGAAGTAGCCTCTCGCTTCATCCAGCCGGCCGGCCTCGAGGGCGAGACTCCCGCTGGTGTTCAAGATCAGAGCCAGATTCGGCTCGCGGGATCCTGCCTTCTCCCAGATCTTCCTCGCACGATCAGCGTAGGATGTGGCCCGATCGAGATCACCGTCGGACTGATAGACCGTGGCCAGGTTGTGCAGAACGCTCCCGGCCAGAGTGCTCTCCTCGCCGTCGTCGCGCGAGTGAATCGCCAGGGCTCGCTCGTAAAGTCGTTTGGCCTCCTCCAAGTCCCCCATTTCGGCGTTCAGCTTCGCGAGATTGTTGAGCGGGAACGCCATCGTGTGGCTCTCGGGCCCGAACACCTTCTCCTTGATTCCGATCGAGCGATCGAAAAGCGACCTGGCCTCAGTGTACTGGCCGAGATCATCGAGGAGCATCGCCAGGTTGTTCAGGATGATCGAGTACAGGCCCTGGTCGGTCGCGCCCTGTCGCTCGATCCAGGCGATCGACCGGTCGAAAGCGTCCTTGGCCTCCGCGTACTGGCCCGCCGAACGGAGCAAGAGACCGAAGTTGCAGAACGTCCTGGCGCCATCCGTGAGCCTCGGCCCATCGTAGCCGTCCAGGGCGCTCGTGCACTGCCGGTACAGGTCCCGGGCCTCCGCGAGGTACTGGCTTTGGTAGTCGATGATGGCGACCTTGCCGAGGCTGATGGCAATCTCCATCGGGTCGATCTGGGAGAGGCTCCGCTTGATGGTCACCGCCCGCGTCGCGATTTCGCGGAGGTCGGGTTTCTCGGACTTGGTCTGGCGCATGATCGAGTCCGCCAGGACGTCGAGCGTTTGGGCCGTCTCCAGAGAATTCGGCCCGAAGGTCCTCTCGCATTCCACCAGCGTCGAGCGTGCCGCGGCCTCCGCTTCGTCCAGCCGACCCGCCTTGATCAAGTCCCTCACCTGCTGGAGATCAGGGGTGGCGGCGGAGACGATCGTCCAAGAGACTGACGCGGCGAGGCATCCCGCCGCTATCCAGGAGATCCGAAGCACTGCTCGCGGAATCGTCATGCGGACCCCTCTCTCGAAGTTAGACCCCGCCGTCGTTTGCAAACGATGGGTGGCCAAAAAAGCTACGCCCCCCTCTTCGGGAACGGATCTTCGACGTCCTGTCTCACGCGACGAAGCCACCAGCTCGGATGATTATCCGCGATCGTCGCGGATTTGAGAATCCCGGACGCGCTCCGAGTCATCGCCTCTGCCGCGAACGGAGAGCGGCGTCGGGCCAAGCCCACCGTTCGCCTCACAGCTCCTTCTCGATCCAGGTTGCCTTCCCCATCCGCCGCAGGATCGTCTCCACGTGGCGCCGGTACGCCCGGCTCGGGGAGCCCGGATGCCAGTCCTCGGGATCCGGCAGCGACGCCGCGAGCTGCGCCGCCTCCTCGTCGCTCAACTCGGCGGCGGACCTCCCGAACCAGTGTCGCGCGCCGGCTTCCGCCCCGTACACCCCCGGCCCCAGCTCGACCACGTTGAGATACAGTTCGAGGATGCGGCGCTTCGTGAGGTGACGCTCGATCTGCCACGTGAGAGCAGCCTCCTTGACCTTGCGGAGCGGGTTGCGCGACGGGGAGAGCCAGAGGTTCTTCGCGAGCTGCTGCGTGATCGTGGACGCGCCGCGCGGCAGCTCGTGCTCCTCGATCGCGTCGTGAACGGCGCCCTTCATCTCGCCGAGTTCGAAGCCGTGGTGCGAGAAGAACCCGATGTCCTCGCCGACCAGGACCGCGCGCTTGAGATTCGACGAGATCGCCGCGTAGGGGACGAAGGTCCATAGGACCCGGTCGCTCTTCCCCGCCGCCCGCCGCTCGGCCCGGTAGCGCTCGATGAACGCGGTGGTCCTGGGATTCGCCACCGCGAGGCGGGACACGTCCGGCCAGGTCAGCGCTTCCCACGCCGCATACCCCGCGGCGACCAGGAGGACGAGAAAGGCCACCGTCAGGCAGCCGCTACTTCCCCGCCGCTTCCGCCCGCCGGACTTTCGCGCGACCATGGCCGGCGCATCATAACGCCAGGCCCCGACGCAGACGTTGCCAACGGGACGACGACGACCTAGACTCCGATCCGCCCGAGCAGGGGTGCCACTTGAAGGGAATGCTCTCGTTCCACCCGCTGGACATGGCCTTCTTCGACGCGACCATTGCCTCCCTCGCGTCCGGTCGCAAGATCGACCCCGAGCCGTTCGTCGCCGAGGCCACCCGGGTCCGGAAGATCCACTGGAAGGTCCGCTCGACCTCGCGGGCGATCGAGACCGTCCTGGCGGTCGCCGGTCCGCCGCCGCCGCCCGACGGCGCGGGGCTTTGGGGGAACGTCAAGGCGTACCTGGAGAAGTTCGACTGGCGCCCCGACGACCTGACGAAGCGGGTCCTGCAGTCGATCGATCCGGACCTGCACCTCTACGGCCGCCCGTTCCTCGTCGCCGAGGCGTCGCTGGCGAAGGTCGTGGAGACCGTGGACCGCTACCGCGAGGCCAAGACGCCCGCGGCGGCGGAGGCGATCGCGAAGGAGCAGCTAGGGCACCTCGATCCCGAGCTGGCTCAGGCGCTCGAGCCCGAGGAAGGGCCCGACCTCTCCTCGGATTTCCTGCACCGCGCCGACCTCCTCGCGGCGCTCGCGCGGATCCACGAAATCGCGTCCGCGGCGCGCGCCGGGAAGACCTTCTCCGACGGAAAGGCCGAGGCGAGGCCGGCGAACGAGGTGCTGCGCGACGAGCTGCCGTGGCGCGCGGTGAGCCTCCACGCGCGGCTCGTTCCGTTCTGGACCGCCCGGGACGTGGACGGTCTCGAGACGGTCTGCCGCGCCGCCCGGGTGCTGGCCCCGGACATGCTCGTCCCCGCCTGGCGGCCGTTCGCCATGGCCTGCGAGGAGTTCCCGGACCTCAAGGCGTCGCTGCACCAGGAGGTCCGGGGGGATCGGGACGTCGGCGCGTTCGTCTCCCCCGAGGACGTTCCTCGACTGCTCGAGTTCCTGAGCGCGGAGGGCGCCCGCATCATCGAGGCGGCGGCGCGCGAGGGAGAGGGGCAGGCCTGCACCACGCTCCTGCGCAAGATCCGGGAGTGCGCGGCTTACGCGGAGAAGCACGGGCTGGGATACCTCGAGGCCTCCGGCATCCTCTCGCCCGATCTCGCGGAGCCGTGGGCGGCCGGCGTCTGAAGAGGCACCGCCGGCGCCCCGTCAGCTCGGGGGCACGCTCCGCTCCGCGGTGAGCCGCCGGCTGCCGTAGGGCTCCGCGTGCACGGCTACCCTCGTCAGCTCCGGCACCGCGTCGCGGAACGCGTGCTCCAGGCGGTCGGTCAGCTCGTGCGCCGCGGCCAGCGAGGTGTCGGCCGGCACGAAGCAGTGGCACGACAGGTACACGCCGTTGGCGGCCCGCGCGAGCATCACGTCGTGCACCGAGCCTTCCCCCGCCACGCTGCGGGCGACCGAGAGCACCCTCGTCTCGAGATCGCGCCGCGACGCCTCGTCGAGGGTTCCCGCGGACTCCGGGGTCTCGTCGTGCAGCTCCAGGTGGATGTCCACGCGCCGCACCTCGGCGACCTCGTGCAGGATCCTCGCCTCGACCCGGTCCGCGATCGCATGCCCCTCGCCGAGGCTCATGCTGCCCGGCAGCTCGAGGTGGAGGTCCGCGTGGGCGGACGGCGGCTCCCCACGGATCGTGATGTTGTGCCCCTGGACTCCCTCCATCGCCACCGCGGTCGCGACCTTCTGGCGCAGCGGCTCGCCTACGTCCTGGCGGGCCTTGAGCTCCACGGTGACCGCGGCGTTCGAGCCGACCGCCGCGCGGACCCGCTCCCGCGCCGCCTCGGCGATCCGCTCCGCCTCGGCGAGGGGAACCCCACGCCGGACGGACAGCTCCACGTCGGCGAAGACCCGGTCCCCGGACTGCCGCAGGCGTACGCGAGGCGATTCCTCCAGTCCTTCTAGCCCGCCGAGCGCCGCCACGGCCCGCGCGGTGAGCCGGGAAGGGGCGCGGTCCAGGAGCATGTCGGCGGCGCGACGCCCGAGCCGCCAGGAGAGCGCGAGGACGATCAGCGCCACGAAGCTGGCCGCCACCGGGTCGGCCAGCGTGAGCCACGGGATCCCCGCATGCCGCGCGACGAGCACCCCCAGGAGCCCCGCGACGACCACCGCCGACGAGGCGATGTCCGTCGTGAAGTGGAGCGCGTCCGCCTCGAGCGCCTGGCTGCCGCTCCTGCGGGCGACCCGCCTCAGGTCCCGCGAGCGCAGGACGTCCACGACGATCGACAGGCCCATGACCGAGAACGCCCAGACGGAAGGATCGACCTCGGTCCCGCCTCTCCTGATTCGCCGGGACGCTTCCCACAGGATCCAGCACGAGGTGAGCACGAGGAGCAGCGTCTCGCCGAGGGCGGTCAAGTTCTCGATCTTGCCGTGGCCGTACGGGTGCTCCTCGTCGGGGGGGCGCCACGAGGTCCGCACGGCGAACCACGTCATCGCCGCGGCGACCAGGTCCAGCGCCGAGTGCGCCGCCTCCGCCAGGAGGCCCAGCGACCCGCTGGCGAGCCCCGCCGCGAGCTTGATCGCCGTCAGCGTCAGCCCGGCCCACACCGATCTCCCGGCGGCCCGCTGCTTGTCGCGGACGTTCGCCGCCTCGTCCGGGTCGAGATGCTCGATGCCGGTCACGCACTCCCTTTTATCAGATGCCCGGCGCCGGGGGAAGACGCTCTGAAATCGTTGCCCGGGGTGGGCCAAAGGTGCCACAATCCGCTGGCGGGAGCCGCCGAGGTCCGGCGGTGCTCGAGTCGAAGGATGAGGACTTCCGGGGAGCGGTCCTTGGGCCGTCCCGCCGATCTCGCGTCCCCGCCGGAACGTCGCCCATGGATGCGATCCGAACACCGGTCTCGCTGGCCGCGGAGCGCGCGGTGCGATACCTGCGCGACCGGCGGTCGCCCGTCGGGAGCGCGGAGCTCGTCCGCGCCGTGCTGCGGACGCGGGTACGGGACGAGGAGATGGCGCGCCGGGTCCTCGAGACCGCCTTCTCCTCGGACCCGAGGCTCGCCTTCGAGGACGGCTCCTGGCGCGTGACGGCCGTGCGCTCCTCCCCGTCCGGCGCCGCCGGGGCGCGGGAGGGACCCGCAAAGGAGCCTCCCCGCGTGCTGCTCCTCGTCCGGGGCACCCGGCCGCGGCGCGGGCTGGGCTTCACGCTCCACGAGATCGCCGCGATCCGGATCGAGGAGGACATCGTGGTCGCGGCCTGCGGCGGCGAGGTGGAAGGCCGCTCGGCGGCCACCGACCTCAAGCACACGGTCAGGGAGATCCTGGTGGGCGCCGTCCCGGTCCTGCACGATCCCCCCGGCGCGGTCGCCGCCCTCGAGCGCTGGCTCGACGAGCCGCTCGACTCGCCGGTGTCCCTGCGCCGGCTCGGCCAGGACCGCCTGGGCCTCTCGGCGCGGCACGATCTCGAGGCGCTGGTGGCGCGGCTCGCGCTGCCCTGGCGCGACTCGGACGATCCGCTCGATCTCGTCGAGACCGTGGACTCCGCCCTCACGGCCCTCAGGCGCCCCGGGGAGGACCTCGAAGCGCTCCGGGCCGCCTGCCGCCGCGGCTCCCCCGCCGTGGACTGGTCGCGCTTCGCGTTCGACCGGGACTTCCTCCGGGACATCCCGCACGTGGCCGGGACCTACCGGTTCTTCGACGCGGAAGGGAAGCTCCTCTACGTGGGGAAGTCGAAGAACCTCCACGACCGGGTCGGGTCGTATTTCCACGAGGTGCGCCCTCGCTCCGCCCGCGTCCAGTCGCTCCTCGACGCCCTGCAGAGGATCGAGCTTCAGCCGGTCGGCTCGGACCTCGAGGCGGTGCTGCGGGAAGCGGCCGCCATCCGCCGGCTGCACCCTTCCCGCAACGTGCAGCGGAAGCACCACCCGCGCGGAAGGCACGCAGACCGGCTCCGCTCGATCCTGATCCTCGAGCCGGCGTCCCCGCCGAACGTTCTCTGGGCGTACTTCCTCCGCGACGGGCGGCTCCTCGACCGTGTCGGGATCGGCCGGCGAGGAGGCGGCCTGAGGCGGATCGAGCGGATCCTGGAGTCGCGGTTCTTCGGGGGCGACCCCGGCCCGGCGATGCCGGAGGGCCCCGACATGGACGTCGAGCTGATCACCCGCTGGTTGAGGCAGAACAGGGACCGGGTGGTCGCCTTCGATCCCACGCACCTTCGCTCGGCGCGGGAGGTCATGATGCGCCTCAGGGTGTTCCTGGCGCAGGGGACCCCGTTCGAGCCCGACGGCGCCCCGACCACGGTCCGCTGAGCGCGTGGGCGGCTCCCTCGCTGGTATACTGGCCCGGCGGCCGCGCGGACCCCTCGTCCGCTAGGCACTCGACCATGACCCTACTCTACGTTCTTCTCGCGCTCGGACTCGTGCTGCTCAACGCGTTCTTCGTCGCCACCGAGTTCGCCATCGTCAAGGTCCGCGACACCCGGATCGAGGAGAGGGTCGCGAGCGGGCTCAAGCGGGCCGCCGCCGTCCGCGAGGTGCTGCGGAACCTCAACGCCTACCTGTCCGCCTGCCAGCTCGGCATCACGCTCGCCTCACTCGGCCTGGGTTGGGTCGGCGAGCCGGCCTTCGGCCGGCTCATCGAACCGTTGTTCCCGGGAGGCGGCCCGGAGCGGAGCGTGGCGGTGCACACCGCGTCGCTCACCGCCGCGTTCCTGGTCATCACCGCGCTCCACGTCGTCGTGGGAGAGCAGGCCCCGAAGATCCTCGCCCTGGAGCGTCCCGAGGGGATCGCGCTCCTGGTCTCGCGGCCGATCCGGGTCTTCCACGCGGCGTTCTACCCCTTGATCGCGGCGCTCAGCGGCGCCGCGGCGCTCACCGTGCGCGCGCTGGGGCTCGCCCCCGCCGCCGCCGCCGACGCCGCTCACAGCGGGGAGGAGCTCAGGATGATCCTCGCCGGGAGCCACGCCGCCGGCGCGATCTCCGCGACCCACGCCAGGCTCCTCGAGAACGCCCTCGATTTCGCCGACCGGACCGTGCGCCAGGTCATGGTGCCGCGGGGGGACGTGGCGTTCCTCGACGTGAACCGCCCGTATGCCGCGAACCTCGCCGTCGCCCGCGACGGGGGGCACACGCGCTACCCGCTCTGCGACGGCGACCTCGACCACGTGATCGGGGTCGTGAACATCAAGGACCTGTTCCTTTCGCCGTCGGGGCGGGAAGAGGACGCCGATCTCAAAGTCGTGGCGAGGGAGCCGCTGCTCCTGCCCGAGAGCCTGAGGCTCGAGCGGGCCCTGGCCGTCTTCCAGAAGCAGCACCTGCACCTCGCCATCGTCCTGGACGAGTACGGCGGCACGTCGGGCATGGTGACCCTCGAGGACGTCCTCGAGGAGCTGACGGGAGAGATCCAGGACGAGTTCGACCAGGAGCCGCCGAAGGTCCTGGACGCCGGCTCGGGCCGCTTCTCCGTGGACGCGACGCTCCCCCTCGACGAGATCGAGGAGAAGCTCTCGATCCACGAGGACGTGGACGAGAAGGTGGACACGCTGGGCGGCCTCCTCCTGGCCCGGCTCGGAAGGATCGCGAAGGTCGGCGACACCGTGGTGCTCGGGGGGCGCCGCGTCGAGGTCACGCGGGTGCGCGGCCGCCGCATCCTGCGGCTCCTGGTGCACGCGCGGGAGGAAGTTCCCAAGTCATGACGGTCCGACCGCCGTCCGAACGGGAGGCGACGATGAACCTGATCGCGGTGAGGATCGACAAGCCCCAGGACATGAACTTCGTGCTGGGCCAGTCGCACTTCATCAAGACCGTCGAGGACGTCCACGAGGCGGTCGTCGGCACCGTCCCCGCCGCGAAGTTCGGCCTGGCGTTCTGCGAGGCGTCGGGCCCGTGCCTGGTGCGGGTGAGCGGCAATGACGAGAAACTCCAAGAGCTGGCCGCGAGAAACGCCACCGCGATCGGCGCCGGTCACTCGTTCATCCTGTTCCTCGAGAACGCCTTCCCGGTGAACGTCCTGAACGCCTTGAAGTCGGTCCCCGAGGTCTGCCGGATCTTCTGCGCCACCGCCAACCCCGCGACCGTGATCGTGGCGGAGCACGACGGAGGGCGCGCGATCCTCGGCGTCGTGGACGGAGCTTCCCCCAAGGGAGTCGAGTCCCCGGCGGACCGTGCGCACCGGATCGACTTCCTCCGCAAGATCGGCTACAAGCTCTCGTGAGGCCGCGCCCATGAACACCGACCAGGATCGAGCGGGATCCCTCGTCGAGCGCATGAAGTCCGGAGGCATGAGGCTCACCGACCAGCGGCGCCTCCTGGCGGAGCTGCTCGAGGGGGCGGAGACCCACCTCGACGCGGAGACCGTGTTCAAGCTGGCCAAGCGCCGCGATCCGACCATCCACCGCGCGACCGTCTACCGCACGCTGAACCGCCTGAAGCGCCTCGGCCTGGTGGACGAGCTGGACCTCATGCACGTGACCGGCGAGCGCCACTTCTACGAGGTCCGCCCGAGCACCTTCCACATCCACCTGGTTTGCACCTCGTGCGGCCGCGTGGAGGAGCCCGGCGGGGAGTTCTGGGAGGAGCTCAAGCGGAAGGTCGAGCGGGAGACGGGGTTCACCCCCGAGGTGGTGAGGCTCGAGATGGGGGGGCTGTGCTCGTCGTGCCGCGGACGGCAACCCCGGGACCAGGGTTGAAGCACCCCGGGAGAGACGTAGGGACGTACCGGGACTTTCGAGGCGGTGGGACCATCCGCGCGGCGGAGCGTGAGTGCGGTGCCTCGGTCGCTCCGGGGACCGCGCCCTCGCCGACGCCATGCTGGGAGAGGAGGTCACAGGAGAGGGGGGCCTTACTGAGAATCGGGGTTGACCTCGTTCTCTTCGGTCTCGTCCGCGTCGGCTTCGACGACAACGACAGGGGGCTTCCCGGTTTCGGCTTCATCTGCCCACCGGATGTACGTTCGGTTGCGTATGCCGTACTCGCGGACAATCTCCGCGATGACCTCATCCAGCGTGAGCATCTTCCCGCCGCGCACCGGGTCGTCCTGTTCGTCCGGCCAGGGTGGACGTCCCCGCCGTGGCGGGGCCTTCATCACATCCACGAAGCCGACGCGCGGCGGTGAACCATCCTGCTCATACAGCCCGATGAACAAGCGCTCGAACTTGGCAGCTGGATCCGACGGATCGGAGCGACCGGCACGGGGCCTGAACGTCACGACGGCGTGTGCGAAGGACGACTTGTCATTCTCGCCGTCGTCGCAAGCCGCTACCGGGAGGAAGAACAAAGCGACCATCACGGCATAAGGGAACCGTTCGTGATGGTCCATCGCTTCGGCCCGCAACTCGTGGTCGTTCCGAACCATGTTCTTCGTGTAACGGCCGAAGGTGACCGTCCCGGTCTCGCGATGTGTCTTCGTATCCCTGAAGTTGAGCGTCTTTATCGAAACGAGCAGCTCCAACCCTGTCGTAGCCGTCGCGTAGCGGACATCGGTGCGTTTCGCTTTCTTCGTCGTTCCGCTCGCGCTTCCACTCTCGGTACCGGAACCATCGGACTCGGGAAGAACCGCACCGAACGGCTTGATGGGGCGAAGCTTGTTCGCGAGGAGGATCGCCAAGTTGTTCGAAAGGCGCTGGGCGTAGTTCTTCTTCTTGTCGCGGTGCGCGTTTTCCGTCGGGCGAGGTCTGGACCTCTCCAGCGCATCAGCGAACGAGACGATCGCGCGCAGTACCGCCGAAGACTTGCCTCTCCCCGCCCGCTTGCCTTTCTTCTTGGTCTTCATTCGCTCGAATCCCGACCCGGCTCATTCGCCGAAGAGGCCTGCAGATGCCTCGACGACTCGCTTCGACCGCGCGCCGACCGGCCGTGGCGGGCGCCGGGGTTCAACCGGGAGCTTCAGCGCATGCCGGATGTCCTCGTCAAACTCCGGAGGTCGATTCAGCGAGCTACGCAAGAGGCGGGAATAGAAACCCGCGAGCGCCTTCTCGGACAATGGCTTCGACGGGTGGACCAAGAACTCCTCCAGGGAGATCGCGTCCCGCCTCACCGGCCAACTCGAGATTCGCACGAACAGCCGGGTACCCTCCCCGGACATCGCCGCGCGTGGCCAGGCTGATTCCTGATTGAACGTCGTCGCGAGCGCCGGACGCTTGTCGGGCGCTGCCGAGATGCGACCACCCATCCATTCCGCCACGGGAACGGAGACCGCGTTGCCAACGAGCTTCCAGCGGTGACCCGGCTTGCACACCTTCTCGGCCGGGAGCGTCCAGTCCGGATCGAAACCTTGGAGCCGCTCGGCGTCTCGAATGTCGGGTGTGACGAACGAGCCGGCTTTCGTCCAGATTGCCGGCGGCGACGGTATGCCGATCGTCGAACCACCCTTCAGGGTCGGTACGGCGCCGACGGCCCACCCCAGGCCTCGAAGCCCTTCGGTCCAGTAGAACCCGCAGGCAGTCGGTCGTTTCGCGTGCGGCTCTCGAGGCGTCTCGTTCCCGTCGAAAAGGACCGTCGCCGGATCAGCGACTTTCGACGCGAGGAGAAACACGCGCTCCCGTCGCTGCGGCAGCCCGAATGCTCTCGTGTCGATCACCCGGTAAGCCCAGCGGTACCCGAGTGCCTCGAGCTCGTCCGCGATGAATCGCATCGCGGCACCCCGATTCAGTTGGAGCATGAAGGAGACATTCTCGAGGAGCACCCAGGGGACGTCGTGCGTTCGAAGCAGCCGGAACGCGTGTTCGACGAGACTCGACTGGCGCCCGGCCATCCCGCGGGTCTGACCCGCTTGCGAGAGGTCCTGGCACGGGAAACCCGCCGCGATGAGGCCGGTGTCCTTCGGAAGTCGATTCAGCGTCGTGACGTCGTCGTGGATATCGACCCCGGGGAACCTCTTCCGAAGGACCTCCTTCGCTCCCGGTTCGATCTCGCAGAGCAGCTTCGTGTGATGGCCCGCCCGTGAAAGCCCGAGCTCGAGCCCTCCTACGCCCGCGAACAACCCGACCACACGAAGTCCGCTGGCTCTACCCTTCGACCTCATTCGCTCGTCCCTTTCCGAGGAGGCTCGGGACCGGTGATCTCCGTGAAGAACCGGATCAGGATCTTCTCCAATCGTGCGCTGTCGCGGGACTGACACTCCCAGATCGTCAGGACCCGGAATCCCCGACGCCGCAATTCCGAACCTTTCCGCGAGTCCCGCTCGCGGTTCGCTGCGATCTTCGACGTCCAAAACGACCGGTTCGACACCGGGATTCTACCACCTGCACCTCCCTTCGTTTTCAGGCAGTTCCGATGGCCGTGCCAGAAGCAACCGTGGACGAAAATCGCCCAGCTGCGTCGCAGATTGACGACGTCCGGCGTCCCGGGCAAACGCGACGAACTCGCTCGATGCCGCACACCGATCCTGGCGAGGGCACGACGGACGGCAAGCTCGGGCTCCGTACCGCTTCGTCGAACGGCCTGCATCATCCGCCGCCGCACGGCGCGCGAAACGACGTCGCCACTCACCAGTTCCTCTGTGTCGGAGTCCGGACTCGAGCCCGGACTCGCCTGCGGGTACGGGGTTCAGGTTCCTTGCGTCTACCCGTTCCGCCACTCCGGCGCGAGTGGATTCTATCGCATATTCAGTTGATTAGCGGGATTCCGGCTGCCGTTCCGAGAACTCCGCGAATCAACGGGTGTCCATCTTGCCGAGGAATTCACCTCCCGCCAGCCACCTCCATGTACGGACTCACCACATACGGTCTCCGGAGAAGCCGGGACGACTTTCCCGAGCACTCATCGCCAGCCCGGATCATTCGTGACGAAGGAGCTTACTGCTCCTCGGGGTTTCGCTTCCGGGGCCGCGACCGTCTCAGCGAGAAGGGGCAAGCGCTCCGCGTTACCTAGGGTAGAGTACTGCCTGCGTTCGGCCCCGAGACCGAGAACGGGTGCACAACACGCAAGGGTTTCCACTCAAGCACGGGTTGCGTACGAGCCTCGATGATCGCGGGTCATCTGCCCTCTCATACGATGTCACCGTCTTGACTCCCACCGACCTCGGAAGCAAGTTCTGGTGAGAAGAGCCGAGTCCGGCCGGAGGAGGGTCCCATGTCCAGATCAGCCGCTCGCATGACCTGGTCCCTGCTCTTGGCGCTCGGGATCCTGGCGCTCATTCCCGCCTCGGGGGCGGAAGCGCGCCCGCCGGCGCCGACGATCGTTCAGCCGCCGGACCGCTTCTTCCAGGAGGGCAACGTCCTGGACGTCGTCGTGAGCCTCGGAGGATCGAGCACCGCATCGATCAGGCGTGGCGCCCGCACGGAGATCCAGTTGATCGTGGATGGGGAGGTGATCGAAGAGCGGAACCTGGCATCGGACGTCGGAGTCAGCACGTTCGAGGTTCCCGTCAACCCGGAAGATCCGATTGGTTTGATCCAGGTCTGCGCTCGGCAGGCCGGGTCACGGTCCGACGATCGCGAGTGTCGGCGAGTCCGAGCGGCAGGGGCAAGGGAATTCGACCGCTTGCGCCGGTCTCTCGAGGAGATGAACGAGATCTCCGACGCGGTGGTGCGGTATTCCGAACTGCGGCTCGGGTACGGGCACGTTCCACAAACGCTCGAAGGGCTGGTCCCTGTCTTTCTCGATCGGGTCCCATCGGCCAGTCCGCTTTCAACGCCTTACGAGTACACTGCCGCGGAGGGGCACTTCACCTTGTGCCTCGCCCTCCCGGGTAGCGGCGAGATCAGAAACGACGACGGCGCGTTCACCAAGCTACCGCGCGGGGCGATCACGGATCGTGAGGCGGCACGTCTCACTCGCCAGCAACTGTCGGAGCTTGGCGTTGCCCTCGAGTCGTACCGCGTCGACAACAATCGCTACCCGCAGCGTATCGAGGACGTGGCTCCCGTCTACCAGCGGTTCCTGCACCCGGTGGATCCATACGGGCATCGCTTCGTCTTCTCCAGCGGGCCGGACGAGTACGTGCTGACGAGCCTCGGGCGGGATGGACTGCCGGGGGGCGAGGGGTTCGATGCGGACAGCGAAGTGACTCGCGGCGCGCAGCTCGGGGAGACGACGCCGTACCGCGGCAGGTACGAGTACCTGCGACGCACGTTCCAGGACCTGTCCCAAATCGCGGCGGCCCTGTCGTATTTCCAGGAACAGACCGGGCGGTGGCCGGATTCTCTCTCCGAGCTCGTGGGAGGGCCGTGGTTCTCTTGGCCGCGGCCGTTCATCGACTTCTGCGGCAACCCGTACGACTACCACGTGTTCGACATCGGTCTCGGCAGGCGAGAGTACCGACTTCGAGCGTTCGGCTGCGACGGCATTCCCGAAACGGACCCGCTAGAGAACGTTCTCTACTTCTCCGCGGACGATGCGGGACACGTCACGGCCCCAGGGTGGCGATTCGCGTATCTGTGGCCCGGGTTGTTCGATTGATGGAAGACTGGACCGCACCACTCAGGTGTCATCGTGGGCTTTCGGTGGGATCCAAGCCAGATTGGACAGCCCAGAAGTCCGGCCTCTGGTCTACCTTGGTTCTCGCACCCGTCTTTTCCCGCGAATAGAAGCCGGAGCGTATCGATGCGGGCAAAGGGCCCGCTGAGTCGCCGACTTGGGGAGATTGGCTAATGCGACATTTGGCGCTGTTGCTCATCACGCTCGCCGCAATCGTTTGCGCGTCGGCCGTCGCCGCGAGCCCGACCCAAGACGCTGGAATCTTCGTCGAACCGTCGATTTCTCTCCTTAACGGCGACGTCGCTGTGGCACCCGGGTCCTATGCCGTCTATCCGTTCTCGCTGAGCCAAGGCTCCAGGGTGGTGGCCCGACTTTCGGTGACGGGTGGATCGGGCAACGGTCTCGATGTCGCTCTCTTGGACCTCGAGAACTTCCACCTATTCGCCAGCGGGCGGCCGTTCCGTCCGTATCCGGACTGCTCTGGCAGGGTGTCAGCGAATGCCGAGTTTTCCTGCACTGTGCCGCTGACAAACGTCTACCACCTGGTGCTCGACAATCGAAGAGCCGTCCTGATGTCAAGGCGGGTGAGAGCGTACGTCTTCGCGGTCGCTCCTGAGCCGACGGAGCAGAGCAAGGCAGCCGAGAAGGCCCTGGGGGAAGCATACCAGCAGCTAAAGCGGCTGTTCGTCTTCCCGGACTTCGGAATTGCCGTGAGGCACTGTGGCACGGAGAACGCGTTCTCCGCTCCCGACATCACTCATTGCATCGAACTTTCGGAATCTCTCGAGAAGCAGGGATTGTCGAATGCGAATTCGTTCGTTCTCCTTCACGAGATGGGCCACAGTCTGCTGCGCCTCTGGGACCAGCCGCTCTGGGACAACGAGGATGCCGCGGACGAGTTCGCGACCGTGTTCTTCATCATGGGGAATCAACCCGAGCCCGCCCTGGAGGCCGCTCGATGGTCCGCGGCACGAGATTCTCAACGCGAGGCACTCGCGAAGGTCTGGGTTGATGACAGGCATAGTCTGTCGATTCAGCGTTCCAGGAACATCGCGCGTTGGTTGAATGAAGGCGACGAGCTCCTGCGCCGCTGGCAGCGGGTCCTCGTGCCCAACATGCAAACGGACGCACTGAGAGCCCTCTTGACGGAGCGCGGCACGGTCGCCTGGCTGGATCGCTCGCTTGTCGAACAGGAAGTGAAGCGGCGAAGTGAGTCGTCGCAATAGTGGATCACGGGTCTCGGCCCCTCGAACAGGCAAAGCCGCGGAACCTGTCTTGCCGCTCTGCGTCATGCGGTACAGTCGGGACGGCGATCGTCAACGGGCGGATGTGCCGTGGTGAGCTCCGAGCATGGTTCGGCTCGGCCAAAGGGAGGCGTCAAGGCAGCGGAATTCACAGGCATTTCGCGATCGGGTAGAATCCCTCGCGGAGGGCACGCGGCCTCGAACATGGAACCGACACTGGCCGTTCCCGACGATTTGCGGCAAGAAGGGCATTCTTCCAAGTTCGCGATTCTCGCGCGCCACGGGCTGCTGAGCCGGCGGGAAGAGTTCGCAAAGGAGCGCGGACGTGCTTGAACGACCAGCCGAGATCGCGAAGGCCGTCTTTGCCGCCAAACGACGGCGGCGCGAACAGGTCCGCTGCCTGTCGATCGAGGAGAAGCTGCAAATCCTGGTGCGCCTCCAGAGGATGGCGAGCGAGATCGTCGCGAGCTGTGGGCGCGAGAGCCGCAGGCCGTGGGAGCTTCGTACAGGCCGTGAACGCCGGTCGAGTTAACGACCTTCCGCTCACCTAATCAACGCATACCTCAGCACGAACAACCCACCCAGCGCGTACACGAGCCACGACGCTTCCCTCGGACGACCTGACAGGAGCTTGAGCGCCGGGTACGCGATGAAGCCGAACGCGATGCCGTCGGCGATTGACCAGGTGAACGGGATCCCCACCAGCACGAGGAACGCCGGGAACGACTCGGTGATGTCCTTCCAATCGACCCTGATTAGGTTCCGCGCCATCAGGCTGCCCACCACGATCAGGGCCGGCGCGGTGAGGGGCTGAAGCACCACCCCTCCCTGCACGGGAACTCCTCCGCCCACCATCCGCACCAGCGGCGCCGTGAACAACGCGACGAGGAACAGCGCGCCGGTCACCATGTTCGCGAGACCGGTCCGCGCCCCCGCCTCGACCCCGGTCGCGCTCTCGATGTAGGCAGTCACCGTGGAGGTGCCGAGGAGCGACCCGAGCACGGTGCCCGACGAGTCGGCCATGAGCGCCTTCGTCGCCCGCGGGAGCTTTCCGTCGCGGAGGAAGCCGGCCTGCTCGCCGATGCCGATCAGGGTCCCGATGGCGTCGAAGACCGCCATGAACAGGAACAGGACCACCACGTGGATCATCCGCGGATCGAGCGCCGCGCGGAGGTCGAACTTGAAGAACGTCGGCGCGAGCGACGGGGGCGCCGCGAACAGCCCCTGCCACCTCACGAGCCCGGTCGCCCAGGCGAGGAGCGTGGCCGCGACGATCCCCAGCAGGATCGCGCCGCGCACGCGCCTCGCCATCAGCACCACGGTCACGAGGAGGCCGGCGCAGGCCACCAGGGTCGGGAGGCGGCCGAGGCTCGCGAGGTGAAGGATGCCGCCCCCTGACGGCCTCTCGACGATACCCGCGTTGATCAGGCCGATGAACGCGATGAACAGCCCGATGCCGGCGGCGATGGCGTGCTTCAAGCTCCCCGGCACCGCGTCGATGATCAGCTCCCGGACCCGCAGGAAGGTGAGGAGGAAGAACGCGATCCCGGAGATGAACACCGCGGCGAGCACCACCTGCCACGGCACGCCCATTCCCACGACGACCGTGAGGAAGAAGAAGTTCTCCCCCATCGCGGGCGCCATCGCGATCGGGTAGTTCGCCAGGAGGCCCATCACCCAGGTCGCGGCGCAGGCCGAGAGGCAGGTGGCGGTCATCACCGCGCCGAAGTCCATCCCGGCCTGGGAGAGGACCGACGGGTTGACGAACACGATGTACGCCATGGTCATGAACGTGGTCACGCCGCCGAGGACCTCGGTCCTCACGGTGGTCCCGCTCTCCGTAAGGTGGAAGAGCTTCTCGAGCATGGCCGTCACCCCCGGAGCGACGAGAGGCGCTTAAGCAGCCCGTCGATGTCGTCCTCCGTGTTGTAGACGTGAGGCGAGACGCGGATCCGCCCGTCCCTGAGGGCGAGGGCGAACCCGTCTTCCTCGAGCTGCTTCAGCCACACGTGCGCGTCACCCGGGACCTCGAAGGTCACGATCCCCGCGCGCTCCGCCGCGTTCCGCGGACCGTGCACCGCGAGACCGCGCGCCCTAAGGCCGTCGGCGAGCCGGGCCACGAGCGAGGTGACCCGATCGAGGATCGTCTCTAGCCCGATCGCCTCCCCGGTCGAGAGCGCGGCGGCGAGCCCCGCGAGCCCCGGGGCGTTGTAGTACCCGGCCTCGTAGCGTCCCGCCCCTTCGCGGAGGAGCGGGCGGAAGTCGATCCGGCCTTCCCCGTCGGGCATCCTCAGGAACTGCATGAAATCGAGGCCGTTCCTGACCGACACCGCCCCGATCGCGCGTGCGCCGATCCGCTCCACCCACTCCGGCGCGACGTAGAGGTATCCCGTGCCGCTCGGCGCCATGAGCCACTTCCTGCCGTCCCCCGCAAGCGCCCCGATCTTGAGGGCGCGGACGTCCAGGGGAAGGACGCCGAGCCCCTGGATCGCGTCGACGCAGAAGAGGACGCCGCGCTCGGCCGCCGCCCGGCCAAGGGTCTCGAGGTCCATCCGGTAGCCGCTCGAGAACTGGACCTGGGACACCGCGAGGACGCGCGTCCGAGGCCCCATCGCGCCGATCAAGCGCTCCGCTTCGAGGCGCCCGCCTTCCGAGGCGACCAGGCGGATTCGAACCCCGCGGTCGGCCTGCGCCGCCCACGGGTACACGTTGGCCGGGAACTCGAGGTCGCCGAGCACCACCTCGTCCCCGGGCCGCCAATCGAGCCCCGCGGCGATCCGCGCGATCCCCTCCGCGGTATTGAGGACGAAGGCGATGTCCTCGGGGCGTCCCCCGATGAGCCGCGCGAGCGCGTCGCGCGCCGCGGCGATCGCCCTGAAGTCCTCCGGGACGGACAGGACCCCGCGCTCCGCGTGCCGGCGGATCGCAGCGCCGACAGCCTCAATCACGGCGTTCGGCAGGAGCCCGGCCGCCGCGGCGTTGAGGTAGACGAGCCCGGGGGTCTCGGGAAACAGGTCTCGGATCCGGCGCTCGTCCATCGGACGGCTCCTATTCCGCGGGCGGAGCGCTCCCGGCCAGGCCCAGGTCGGTCGCGACGGACCGCATCGCGTCGAGGACGAAGGCGACGTGCGCGTCGAGGTCCATCCCGACGAGGGAGGCTCCCTCGACGATCTCGTCGCGGTTCACCGCGCGGGCGAACGCCTTGTCCTTCATCCGCTTCCTCACCGAGGAGACCTTCAGGTCGTGGAGGGACTTCGCCGGCGTCACGAGGGTGCAGGCCGTCAGGAAGCCGCACAGCTCGTCGCAGGCGAAGAGGGCCTTCTCGAGGTCGCTCTCCCGCATGATCCCGGTGTACGAGGCGTGGGACATGACCGCGCGCCGGAACCACTCGGGGTAGCCGCGCTCCGCCAGGATCTCGCTCCCCCGCCACGGGTGGTTCTCGGCGTCGGGCCACCGCTCGTAGTCGAAATCGTGAAGGAGCCCTACGAGCCCCCAGGCGTGCTCGTCCTGCCCGAGCCTCCTGGCGTGCGCGCGGAGAGCCGCTTCCACCGAGAGGGCGTGCTTCAGGAGCCCCGGCCCCTCCGTGTACTGCCGGAGCAGCGCCATCGCCTCGTCCCTGGTCGGCAGCTCGCTCATCGCCTGGGTCCCTCCGCTCGCCGGACTCGTCATGCCATGTTAGCGTAAACGGTCGCAATGGTTGCGGCGGATCCCTGCATTTCGAAGGGTCTGTTCGGGTCGGCTTCGACTTGCCACAGGGCAGCGACGAGCTCGATGGCCGTAACACTTACGAGCCAGCGGCCCACCTCTCGGCGGCAATCGAGTCCGCCAGACGTACCCTTCGAAATGCAGGGATCCGCCGCTCGCAACATGACGTGATGCGTGCAGATTTCCCCCGGAGGCACCCATGAACCTCGTCCACCCCAGCGTGAACCGGTACCTCGGCGGCCTGGCTCCGACCGACGACCCGGTGCTGCGCGAGATGGAGGCGCTCGCCGCCGAGCGCGACTTCCCGATCATCGGCCCCCAGGTCGGCCGGCTCCTCCAGGTCTTGACGGTCGCCACGGGGGCGCGGCGCGTGCTCGAGCTGGGATCCGGGTTCGGCTACAGCGCGACCTGGTTCGCGAAGGGGGTGGGGCCGAAGGGGCTCGTCGTCCTCACCGAGGGGTCGCCCGAACGGGCGCGGGAGGCGGAGTCGTTCCTGAAGAGGGCCGGCCTCCTCAACCGCGTGCGGATCGAGGTCGGCGACGCCCTTAAGATCGCCGCGCGCGAGCGGGGGCCATTCGACCTGATCCTCAACGACATCGACAAGGCGGACTACCCGAAGGTCGCGCCGCTGGCCGCCAGGCTGCTGCGCCGCGGAGGTCTCCTCGTGTCGGACAACATGCTCTGGCACGGCGAGGTCATGGAGAAGCGGCCCCGCGCCGCCGCGGTGCGGGGCATTCTGGGGCTGACCGGGGAGCTGTACGGGTCCGGGGAGTTCTTCACGGCGCTCGTCCCGCTCCGGGACGGAGTGACGATCTCGGTGAGGTCGTGAGACGGCGCGCCCCTACCCTTCGAGGGGGCGGGGCGCGCCGGGGAAAGCCGGTCAGAGCGGGTTGCCGTCGGCGTCGAGCAGCTTGAGATCGCCCCAGCCGAGCTCCCGGATCGGGCCCTCGATCTTCGACCGATCGCCCACCACCACCCAGACCATGTTGTCGGGGTGGAGGAGCTTGGCCGCCGCCGTCGCCTCGTCCGCGACGCCGAGCGCGCGAACTTTCTTCGCGTAGGTGGCGAAGTAGTCGTCCGGGAGACCGAACCGCACCAGCTCCGCGATGGAGCCGCCGACGGCTCTGGCGGTCTCCCAGGAGCCCGGGAGCGCGAGGGTCAGGCCGCTCTGGGCCTGCGCGAGCTCCACGGCGGTCAGCGGGCGGGCGCCGATGGGTCCCCTGACTTCCTTCGCGATCTCCGCCAGGGTCTCCTTCGTCTTGTCCGATTGCACCGAGGTGAAGACCACGAACGGCCTCTGGCCGGACGCCTCGACCACGAAGCTCGACGCGCCGTAGCTCCAGTGTTTGTCCTCGCGGATGTTCATGTTGATCCGCGAGATGAAGCTGCCGCCCAGCACCCAGTTCAGCGCATCGATGGCGATCTCGTCGGGGTTCGCCTTGGGCGGGGCCACGTGGCCCGCGATGACCATGGACTGGACGGAGCCCGGCCGGTCGATCAGGTAGATCACCTGCTTGGGCTGCTGCTTGACTTCCCTGAGGTTCTTCTTCGGTACGTCCCCGGGCTTCCAGTCCTTGAAGAGCGCCTCGAGCTTCGGCAGGATCTCGGCCAGGGTCGTGTCGCCGACCACCACCAGGGTCGCGTGGCTCGGCTTGAACCAGGTGGAGTGGAACTTCACCAGCTCGTCCCGGGTGATCGCGCTCACCGTCTTCTCGAAGCCGGACCCGGTGAACGGCATGCCGTACGCGTGGTCCGGGCCGAACAGCAGCCGGGGGAACACCCTGAGCGCCATGCTGGTGGGCTGGACCTTCTCCCGTTGGATCCGGGCGATCTGCTGCTTCTTCAGCCGGTCGAGGTCGGCCTGGGGGAACGACGGGTTCAGGATCACGTCACCGAAGATCGCCAGGGACGCGTCGAGGTTCGCGTCGAGCGCCGACAGGGACACGGTCGACGTGTCGAGGTCGGAGCCGGTGCCGAGCTCGGCGCCGAGGGAGGCCAGCTCGTCGCTGATCCCGATGGCGTCGCGGGTCTTCGTCCCCTCGTCGAGCATCCCCATCGCGAGCGACGCGAGCCCCGGGACGGAGAAGCTGTCGGACGCGTACCCCGCATCCAGGATCAAGCTCACGCCCACCACCGGGATCGCGTGGCGCTCCGCCACGATCAGCTTCAGCCCGTTGGACAGCGTGACCTTCTTCATCTCGGGGAACGACGCGTCCGGCGGGGTGCCCGGCTCCGGGACCTTCGTGCGGTCCACCGTCGACTTCGACGTCGCGAACTCGGGGTACGGGTGGATCTCGAGCACGTAGGCCCCGTCCGAGAGCCACCGCGCCGCGGTCTCGCGCACGTCGCCCGTCGAGGCCGCCTCGCTCCGCGCGAGATGGGTCTTGTAGGCTTCGGGGTTCCCCTCGTAGACCTGGCTCATGGCGAGCACGTCGGACTTTCCGCCGAACCCGCCGATCCGCTCGACCCCGCGCACGAATCCCGAGATCCGCTCGGTCTTCGCGCGCCGCAGCTCGTCGGGGGTCGGCCCTTCCTTCAGGAAGCGGGAGAGCTCCTCGTCCACCGCCTTCTCGACCTTCGCGAGTTCGACGCCGGGCCTCGCGGTGGCCACGATCTCGAACAATCCCGCTATCTCCCGCCGGTCGAGGAACGCCCGGACGTTGGTCGCGATCTGGTCGTCGTACACGAGGCGCTTGTAGAGCCGGGAGCTCTTGCCCGACGCGAGCACCCGGCCCGCCAGGTCGAGGTGGTCGTCGTCCGCCGACGCGATCGCCGGCACGTTCCAGACCTTGTAGATCCGGGACTGCGGCACGCGGTCCTGCGCGACCTGCCGCTGCTCTCCTTCGCGCTTGGCGATCCAGGCCGTGGGCCGCGAGACCGGGGGACCGGACGGGATGTCCCCGAAGTACCTCTCCACCTTCTCCTTCGCCGTCTTGGCGTCGATGTCCCCCGCGACGACGAGCACCGCGTTGGCCGCCCCGTAGTACGACCGGAACCACTCGTGCACGTCCTCGAGCTTTGCCGCCTGGAGGTCCTCCATCGACCCGATGACCGTCCAGGAGTACGGGTGGCCGGCGGGGAAGCAGGCCTTGTCGATCGCCTCCTCGCTGAGGCTGTACGGCTCGTTGTCCCCCTGCCGCTTCTCGTTCTGGACGACTCCCCGCTGCTCGTCGAGCCGCCCCTGGTTGATGGCGCCGACGAGGTGTCCCATGCGGTCCGATTCCATCCAGAGCACGGTGTCGAGGGCGGAGGTCGGGACGTTCTGGAAGTAGTCGGTCCGGTCCTCGTTGGTCGTCCCGTTGAGGTCGGTCGCGCCGATCCTCTCCAGCACCTTGAAGTAGTCGTCGTTGAAGTTCTCGCTCCCGTTGAACATCAGGTGCTCGAAGAGGTGCGCGAAGCCGGTCCGGCCGGGCTTCTCGTTCTTCGACCCCACGTGGTACCAGACGTTCACCGCCACGATCGGCGCCTTGTGGTCCTCGTGGACGAGCAAGGTCAGGCCGTTCGGCAGGACGAACTTCTGGTACGGGATGTCGATCGAGGCCGCCAGGCCCTTCCCGGCGTCGGGGGCGGGCGCCGCGAGGGAGGGCGCGGCCGCGACGACGAGAATCAGCAGGACCACCACGCTCGATTTGCGCAAGAGCATCGAATCCTCCATGGGACCGGGCGGGCGCACGAGACCTTCCGTCCGCTCACCCGGATTCCGGGAGCTTCATTACGCCCGAATCGGCGCGGTGTTTCAAGGAGTAGAATGCTACGGCTCCGGGGGAGACGTTGGATCGCCCGTACGTGACCCTGAACATGGCGATGACGGCCGACGGGAAGATCACGTCGGCCGCGCGGGAATACCCTACCTTCACCTCCGCGCTCGACCGGAAGACCATGGACAGGCTCCGGGCGGAATCCGACGCGGTCCTGGTCGGAGCCGGGACCCTGAGGGCGGACGATCCCCCGCTCCACGTCCGAGACCCCGAGATGGCGGCCCACCGCCGCTCCCTGGGGAAGCCCGACGGTCTCCTGAACGTCGTCGTCACCGCCAGCGCCGGGCTCGACCCGATGAGCCGGTTCTTCCGCGACCGGCACGCGGCGGGACGGATCGTCGCCACGGTGGAGGAGGCGCCCGCCGACCGGGTCGCGGTCCTCGCGGAGCGCGCGGAGGTTTGGAGCCTCGGGCGCGGGCGCGTGGACCTCGTCGAGCTGCTCCGCCGTCTTACGCGGCGCGGGGTCGGGCGCCTGCTGGTCGAGGGGGGCGGCGAACTGAATTGGGGGTTCGTCGCGGCCGATCTCGTGGACGAGCTGTACGTGACCGTCGCTCCGAGCCTCCTGGGCGGGAGCCTCGCGCCGACGCTCCTCGAGGGGGAGGGGTTCGGGATGGACGCCCGGCGTCGGCTCCGACTCGTGAGCCTGGAGCGCCACGGCGACGAGGTCTACCTTCGCTGGGCGGTCGAGCGCTGAGCGATGGACCGGGCCGGCGTCGCCGACGCCCTCGACGAGATCGCGCTCCTGCTCGACCTCCTCGGCGAGAACCCGTTCAAGGGCCGGGCGTACGGGAACGCGGCGCGGCTCGTGCGCGGGCTCGACGCGGACCTAGGGGACCTCGTGGCCACGGGCGAGATCGCGAGGCTGAAGGGGATCGGTCCGGCCCTCGTGGAGAAGATCTCGGCACTGACCCGGACCGGCTCGCTGCCCTACCTCGAATCGCTCCGCGGGCAGGTCCCGCCGGGGATGCTCCTGTGGCTCGGGATCCCCGGGCTCGGCCCGAAGAAGGCGCGGGCGATCCACATCACGCTCGGCATCGCGACGCTCGACGAGCTCGAGGACGCGTGCCGCCGGGGACGCCTCAGGGACCTTCCCGGATTCGGCGAGGCGTCCGAGCGGAAGATCCTCGACGGGATCGAGCGGCTCAGGGTGCACGCGGGCAGGTTCCTCCAGCCCGTGGTCCGGCCGGAGGCCGGCCGGCTCCTGGCGGCGGTCCGCGCCGCCCCCGGCGTGATCCGGGCGGAGACGGCGGGGTCGGTGAGGCGGCGGTGCGAGACCTCGAAGGACATCGACGTCGTGGCGGCGGCCGCGGACTCGGCCCCGGTGATGGAGGCCTTCGCGGCGGACCCCGGCGTCCTCGAGGTGACGGGGCGCGGCCCGACCAAGTGCAGCGTTCGCCTCGCCGCCGGTCCCACCGCCGATCTTCGGGTGGTGCCCGACGCTTCCTTCCCCTTCGCGCTGGCGTACTTCACGGGGAGCAAGGCGCACAACATCGCGCTCCGCGGGAGGGCCCAGAGGCTGGGGCTCAAGCTCAACGAGTACGCGCTGACCCGCGACGCGGACGGAGGCACCGTCGCCTGCCGGGACGAGGCGGAGATCTACGGCGCTCTCGGTCTCCCGTGGATCCCTCCCGAGCTGCGGGAGGACCAGGGGGAGATCGAGGCCGCGGAGGCCGGGCGGCTCCCGCGCCTCGTGGAGCGCGGCGAACTCCACGGCATACTGCACTGCCACTCGAACTGGTCGGACGGGCTCGCGACCCTCGAGGAGATGGCCGAAGGGGCCCGTGCCCTCGGGATGACCTACCTCGGGATGTGCGACCACTCGCGGGCGGCGGCCTACGCCGGCGGCCTGTCGGCCGAGCGATTCCGGGAGCAGTGGGCGGAGATCGACGCCCTCAACTCCCGACCCGGCGGCCCGCGCATCCTGAAGGGGGTCGAGGTGGACATCCTCGCCGACGGGAGCCTGGACTTCCCCGACGAGTTCCTGGCCTCGTTCGAGTACGTGGTCGCATCGGTCCACAGCCGGTTCAATCTCGGCGCCGAGGAGCAGACGGAGCGACTGCTGCGGGCGGCCTCGAATCCCTTCGTGGACACCCTCGGCCACGTCACCGGCCGCCTCCTGCTCTACCGCGACCCGTATCCCCTCGAGCTGCACCGGATCCTCGAAGCCGCGGCGGACCGAGGCGTCGCGGTGGAGATCAACTCCCACCCGCAGCGGCTCGATCTCGATCCTCCCGCGCTTCGCTACGGCCTCGCGCGGGGAATGAAGACGAGCGTGAACCCGGACGCCCACGACGTCGCCGGCCTTTCCGACATCGGCTACGGCGTCGGGATCGCGAGGAAGGGATGGTGCACGTCCGACGACGTGCTGAACGCCTGGCCTCTCGACCGCCTGCTGAACTGGCTGGCCGCGAGGCGAAAGGGGGCGTCGAAGGCGCCGCCGCCCGACAAACGTCGGAAGGGAGGAAGGCATGGCGCGGGGACGTGAGTCGGCGTCCGCGCGGAAGGCGCGCGCGGCGAGGATCGTCCTAGGGCTTCAGCGGCTGTATCCCGGAGCGACGTGCGCGCTCGCGCACCGCAACCCGCTGGAGCTGCTCGTGGCGACGATCCTGTCCGCGCAGTGCACCGACGAGCGGGTGAACCGGGTCACGCCCGCTCTGTTCCGCCGATACCCCACCGCGGCCGACTACGCGGGCGCGGACCTCTCCGAGGTCGAGGAGGCGGTCCGGAGCACCGGCTTCTTCCGGAACAAGGCGAAGTCCCTGGTCGGCCTCGGGAAGGCGCTCCTCGAGCGCCACGGCGGGGAGGTGCCGGACCGGGTGGAGGACCTGGTGCTCCTGCCTGGGGTCGGACGGAAGACGGCGAACGTGCTCCTCGGCACCTGGTGGGGCCGGCCGGCGATCACCGTGGACACGCACGTCGCGAGGCTCTCGGGGCGGCTCGACCTGAGCCGGGAAACCGAACCCGACCGTATCGAGCGTGACCTGATGGCGCTCCTGCCCGAGAACGACTGGACCTTCGCGTCGCACGCCCTGATCTGGCACGGACGCGGAGTCTGCGGCGCGCGGAAGCCGGCGTGCGACCGCTGCGGCCTCCGCTCCGATTGCCCGTGGCCCGATTGACTCGAAGCTTCTTGAGGAATTAGAACCTTTATTGGCCCGCGTCGTGCGGCGCTCTCGCGATCGATTGGCTATATTGACCCTGGGTCATCGCGGGGGAGCACGATTGAGCCGCACGCCGCGCTGGGACACGATCGACGGAGACGAGCTATACCGAAGGCTCGCCATGGGCGAGCCGCTTTCGCTCCTCGACGTCCGGACCGAGACCGAGTTCGAGGCGAAGCACATCCCCGGGTCCGTGCTGATCCCCCTCCAGGAGCTCGTGAGTCGCGCGAGCGAGGTCCCCAACAGCGGGGTCCCGCTCGCCGTCATCTGCGAGTACGGCGTCCGCTCCGCTTCGGCTTGCCGTTTCCTCGCGGAGCAGGGCGTGACCTCCCTGTTCGACGTGCGCGGCGGGATCGAGGCTTGGCCGGGACCCGTCGCGTCGGGGATGGACGGGAACGGGCGCCACGTGCATCCGATCTCTCCGGAGCGATTCCTGATCGAGAACTTCCACCTCCTCCCGAAGGGCCTCGCCCTCGACGTCGCCATGGGCGAGGGACGCAACGCCATCTATCTCGCCACCCGGGGATTCGACGTGGACGGCGTCGACGTCGACCCGGACGCCGTGCGGGTGGCGCGCTCGGCGGCGCGCAGGCTCGGCGCGCCGATTCGAGGCGTCGTCGGGAACGTCGAGGACGGGACCTACATCATCCCCCTCGAGACGTACGACGTGATCGCGGTGTTCAACTTCCTGCACCGGCCGCTGTTCAACGACATCCGCGAGGGGCTCAAGGCCGGCGGCGTGGTCGTCTTCCAGACGTACACGACGGAGCACACTCGCCTCGGCCGGCCGATCGATCCCGCCCACCTGTTGAGGCCGGGAGAGCTCAAGCAGGTGTTCGACGACTGGGAGATCCTGCGCCTCCGCGAGGAGGTCGAGCCCGCGGGACCGGGGAGGCCGGCTCGGGCGATCGCCGGGATCGTCGCACGCAGGCCCGCCGGCCTCTGACCGTATAATCGCCGCATGAAGCCTCCCCGGCCTGCGGCGCCACCGGCTCCCGAGTGCGTGTCGCCTTCCGGGCTGGTACCGGTCTTCCCGCTTCCCGGCGTCGTGTTCTTCCCGCGCACGATCCTCCCTCTCCACGTGTTCGAGCCGCGCTACCGGGCGATGGTGCGAGACGCGGTCGCCAGCGAGGGCCTGATCGCGGTGGCGCTGCTGCGGCCGGGATGGGAGGCGAGCTACGAGGGGGAGCCCGCGTTCCACGAGACCGGGACCCTCGGTCGGATCGAGGACTTGGAGCGCCTCCCGGACGGCAAGTTCAATCTGCGACTCGTCGGGCTCCAGCGCGTGGCGTTCGGGGAGGTCGTCGGGTCGAAGCCGTACCGGCTGGTCCGGGTGCAGCCGCTCGCCGAGTCGGCGGTGGACGAGTCGGAGCCGTCGATCCACGCGGCAAAGCTCGACCTCCTCGCCTCCCACGGCTGCCTGATGCGGGAGTTGACGGACCGGACGGATGCGAGCGCCGTGCTGGACGATCGCATCCCGTTCGAGACCGCGGTCAACGGCGCCTGCGCGAATCTCCCGGTGGAGCCCGCAGTGCGGCAATCGCTCCTCGAGGAGGGCGACCTCAGGGAGAGGCACCGCCGCGCCTCGGCGCTGCTCGACGACATCCTAACGCGGGTCCTGCGCCTCAAGGCGCTCCGTTCGACCGACGACGGCGGGCCCGGCCTGAACTGACCGACGAAACCGTTACCATCGAGACGAAGCCCGGCGGGGTCGCCGAGCGTATCATGGGCATGTGGGGACCGGTCTCACGGAGCACGGAATGACCGAGACCGCTCAGGCGATCCCGACCTCCGCGAACGCCGAGGTGCCGTCGGCGCTCGCGCCGTCGGCGCTGGTCGCCTCGGGCCTGACGCCTTCGGCCGCCCCTCCGTACCGGTTCCTGGTGGCCTGGGCGGCGGGCTGGACCGCGATCGGCGCGGTGGTCGGATTCGGGATCGCGTTCACGCGGGGGGTGCCCGAGCTCCTTCCGCTGCTGCGACAGAGCGTCCTCTTCGCCGAGGTGGTCGGGTTCACCGCGCTCGCGTCCGCGCGGCTCGTCTTCCCCTACTTCGCCCGTCTCCCGATCGCGGTGCGCCTGGCGCTCCAGGTGCTCACGCTGCTGTCGGGCACGGTGTTCGGCTCGGTAGCGATCCTGGCGACGCAGCCGCTGTACTCCCTCGCGCGGCCCAAGACCGTCGCGGTCATCGTGCTCCTGAACGGCGCGTTCGCCGTCATCGTCGGCATCGCCCTGCACACCTACGACTCGATGAGGCGGCAGATCGAGGAGTCGTACCGCGTGCTGCGCGACAAGGAGGCGATGGAGCGGGATCTGGCCATCGCCCGCGAAGTCCAGCGGGAGCTGCTCCCGCGGTCGGTCCCGCAGATCCGAGGACTGCAGCTCGCCGGAGCGTGCCTGCCGGCGGTGGGGGTCGGGGGCGACCTCTACGACTTCCTGCCGTTCGCGGAGGACCGGGTGGGGCTCGTGATCGCGGACGTCTCCGGTAAGGGGATCCCGGCCGCGCTCCTGATGGCGGGCCTACAGGCCTCGGTGCGGAGCCTCGCCCTTCCGACGCTCGCTCCCTGCGAGATCAACCGGCGGCTGAACGAGATGCTGCTCCGCTCCACGTCGGCCTCCCGTTACGCCACGATGTTCTACGGCGACTACGACGGGCGGTCTCGGACGCTCACCTACAGCAACGCCGGGCACTACCCCCCGCTGCACCTGGGACAGGACGGCGCGACGCGCCTCTCGGAGGGCGGGCTCCCGATCGGGCTCATCGGCGACGCACGTTACGGCGAGGGGAGGTGCGTGCTGCGGGAGGGGGACCTCCTCGCCCTCTGCACCGACGGGGTCATCGAGGCGCCGGACGCGGAGGAACAGGAGTTCGGCGAGGAGCGGCTGCTCCGGATCCTGACCGAGAACCGCGACCGGAACCTCGAGGAGATCCTCTGGGCCGTGCTCGAGAAAGTGACGCTCTGGCGACGCGGCCGCCCGCCGCACGACGACGTCACCCTGGTCCTCGCGCGCGCGACATGACCCGCCGCGACGGCTTCCCCCTCGCGCTGCAAGTCCCGCTCTGGGCTGCGAGCAACACCGCCGCCGGGACCGCCACGGGCCTCGCCGTGGGCGCGTTCCGCGAGGGAGGATTCGAGCCCACGGTCCTGTGGATCAGCATCCTCTTCGGCAACGTGGTCGGCTTCACGGTGCTCATCGCGTCGGTGGTCCTGTACCCGCGGCTCAGAGGCCTGGCGCCGGCGGCACGACTCGCCCTGCTGGGGCTCGCGCTCCTTTCGGGGTCGATCGCCGGCACCGCGATCGTCCTCTACTTCTTCCCTCTCTTCGTCCTGCGCGACCTCCGGCAGACGCTGGCGATCGGCGCGATCAACGGCCTCCTGGCCCTGGTCATCGGCGGCATGGTCCACGCCTACGAAACCCTGAGGTGGAGGCTCCAGGCGACGCTGCGTGAGGTCGAGGAGGTCCGGCTCGTCGAGGCCCACCTCAAGGAGGCAGCGGCGAGGGCCGAGCTGTCCGCGCTGCAGGCGCGGATCAACCCGCACTTCTTCTTCAACACGCTCAACACGATCTCGTCCCTCTTGGAGGAGGATCCGGGCCAGGCCGACGAGGTGGTGCAGACGCTCGCCGACCTGTTCCGCTACACGTTCCGGGTGGCCGACGCGGGGCCGGTGCCGCTCGAGGAAGAGCTGGAGTTCGTCGCGGGGTACCTCGACATCGAGCGAGCGAGGTACGGCGACCGGCTCAACGTGGTCTGGGACGTGGAACCGGAGGCCCGCTCGGTGCGCCTCCCCGGCCTGATTCTCCAACCGCTGGTGGAGAACGCGGTCGGACACGGGATCGCGCCCGTCGGAGCGGGCGGAACCGTGGTCATCCGCGCCCGCGTCCGCGACGGCACGCTGTCCGTCGAGGTCGCCGACGACGGCGCGGGTCTCGACCCTACGGCCGTCCCCGCGGTCCGGGACGGACACGGGCTCGCCAACGTCGGTCAGCGTCTCGCCGCGTGCTATCCGGGGCGTGCCTCCCTCGTCCTCGAACCCGGTCCCTCGGGACGGGGCGCGATCGCACGGCTGACGATGCCCGCGGCGCCCGAGAAGTCGGCCGGCGGCGAGCCGGGGGGCGCGGCCGAGGCGGAGGTGATCGCGGGATGACCTTGAGGGCCGCGATCGTCGACGACGAGAAGCCGGCGCGGGACCGGATCCGCCGGCTGCTCGAGGAGCACCCCGACGTCGAGGTGGTCGGCGAGGCCGCCGACGGGAAGTCCGCCGTGGCCCTCATCGACCGCGAGCGGCCGGACCTCTGCTTCCTCGACGTCCAGATGCCCGAGGCCGACGGCTTCGAGGTCCTGCGGCGCGTGCGCCACGTGCCGAGGGTCGTCTTCACCACGGCGTACGACGAGTATGCGGTGCGGGCGTTCGAGGTGAACTCGCTGGACTACCTCCTGAAGCCGTTCGCGCGCCGCCGGTTCGCCGCCGCGCTCGAGCGGGCGCGGGAGGCGATCCGGCGGGAGGCCTCCGCCGCGCCCGACCTGCTGCGGGTCCTGGAGGAGATCCGCGCGGGGCTCCCCCGCCCCGACGCGCTCGGGCCGGCCGCCCCGCGCGAGGGAGGACCCTTCAGGGTCCCGGGAAGGCGCGGCGCGAAGATCGTCCTGCTCGACCCCGCCGACGTCCTCTGGTTCGAGGCGGAGGACGTGCTGGTGTTCGCGCACACCGCCCTGGGACGCTTCCTCGTCGAGCGGCCGCTGGCGGAGCTCGAGGCCGCCCTCGATCCGTCGTTCTTCAGGTCGCACCGCGCCTACCTGGTGAACCTCTCCCAAATCGCGGAGATCCTCCCGGGCGACGCCGGCACGTTCAGGATCGTGATCCGCGACGCGGCGCGGAGCGTCGTCCCGATGTCGCGACGACAGGCCCGGCGACTGCGCGAGATCATCCCCTGGTGAAGGGCCCATTTCGCCACCCCGGCCGCCTCCCGGTGGCGACCGCTCACCGGGCCATTCCGACCGCTCACCCTCCACCCCGTTGACGAGGCGCTCCGCGCGCTCCAACCTGGATCGCGGGAGGACACGACCATGGCCAAGCCACCGGACGCCGGACGAAGAACGCCGCGTACGGCCGCGTGGGCGGCGGCCGTCGTGCTGGCCGCGCTTCTCGCCCTGCCCATCGCGGCCGGGTCCGCCTACGACTCCGACTTCTCGGATCCGGGCGGCAACTACACGATCCCCTTGGGAAAGACCCACCAAGGGGACCTGAAGCTGTTCAAGGGGACCGCGACGATCGCCGGGAAGCAGATCGGCGACCTCTGGGTGTTCGGTGGGACGCTCGAGATCCCGGGCGAGGTGACGGGGAAGGTCAAGTTCATCGGCGGGACGCTCAACGTCGGCGGGAAGGTCGGGAAGGACCTCGAAGCCCGCGGGGCGAACTGCAACGTCGCGGGATCCGTCGGTGGCGACTTCGACGCGAAGTGCGGGACGGTCGCGCTCACCGCCGGATCCCACGTCGCCGGGGACGCGTCGGTCTACGCCGGGCAGATCAACTTGGACGGCGCCATCGACGGGGACCTCACCGCCGAGGGCGGTCAGCTCTCCCTGTCGGGCACGGTCGGCAAGGACGCGTCGCTCAAGGCCGATCTCCTCAAGGTCGACCCGAAGGCGAGGATCGGCGGGAACCTGTCCTACGATTCGCGGGTGCCCCCGACCCTGGACGAGAAGAGCATCGTCCGCGGGACCGTCGACCGCGAGCACCGGGCCCTCGTCCGCATCGGCCACCACCCGTCGTTCTTCTGGAAGCTCGTGAAGTGGGTCGCGTGCCTCGTCGTGGGATTCCTGGTCGGGCTCGCCGCGCTGGCGATCTCCCGGAAGCCAGGTGGGGCGGTCCTCGCGGCCGCGCGGGGGGACGTGCTCCGCAACCTCGGCGTGGGGTTCCTCGCGTTCATCGTCGTCCCGGTCGCGGCGGTGGTGTCCTGCATCCTGATCGTCACGATCCCGCTGGCGTTGGCGGTTCTCCTGATCGACGCGCTCGCCGTGTATCTCGCGAAAGTGCCGGTCGCGGTGGCCGTCGGACGCTGGCTTCTGGCGAAGACCGGGAGGACCGAGGCTTCGCGCTACGGCGCCTTCGCTCTGGGCATCGTGGTACTCTACCTGCTCTTCGCGATCCCGGTGCTCGGATGGGTCCTCTGGTTCGGGTGCGTGTTCCTCGGGCTCGGCGCGATGCTGATCGGGATCCGCGACTGGCGGCAAGCCCGGAAGCAGTCGGCCGCGGCGCCGCCACCTTTGCCCGAGCCTCCCTCCGCGCCTCCCGCGCTTCCCGTCGAGGGTGCTTGACCGGCGCCTCGAGGGGCGATTGAGCGATACGAGGCGCTGGCCGGCATATTTCTGCGCGGCGGCGGCCGTTCTCCTGTGGGGGACGTCGTTCGTCGCGTCCAAGGTGGCGCTCCGCTCGCTCTCGCCGCTCTCGCTCGTCGCCGGTCGAGGCCTCCTCGGCCTCGCGACCGTCGCGGCCGCGCTTCCCTTCGGCCGCCCGCGGCGCCCCGAATCTCCGCGACCCTTTGACTCGTCGCGGACCGCGCTCCTCGGATTCATCGGGGTGCCGGTCCACCTCGCCCTCCAGGCGTACGCCCTGACCATGACCTCCGCGGTCCACAGCGGGTGGCTGATCGCGCTCAACCCGGTGT
The DNA here is from genome assembly GCA_020073205.1 of Terriglobia bacterium. NCBI lineage: Bacteria > Pseudomonadati > Acidobacteriota > Terriglobia > Terriglobia bacterium. Next base: position 19,307 of record JAIQFR010000006.1, on the reverse strand, counting down.
TCACCGCGATCCTCGCCGCGGCGTTCCTGCGCGAGCGCTTCCCGGCCCTCAAGACCGCCGGCGTCGCGCTGGGGTTCTCCGGTGCCCTGGTGGTGATCTGGGGCGGCGCGGGCTCGCTCCGACTCCCGTCGACGCGAGGGGACCTCCTGATCCTGATCTCGTCGCTCAACTGGGCGGCCTACACGCTCCTGACCCGGGAGATCTCGGTGCGCCGCCGGCCGCTCCCGCTCACGTTTCGCGCGCTCGCGGTCGGGACCGCCGTGTCGGTGGGGATCTGGGTCGCCGCGGGAGACCCCGCGGAGCTCGCCCGGGCGTCGGTGGAATCCTGGGTGGCGCTCGCGTTCCTCGGCGTGGGGTGCACCGGCGTGGGCTACCTCGTCTGGTCCCTGGCGCTGGAGCGTCTCGAGGCCGGAACCCTCTCTTCGTTCCAGTACGTCCAGCCGCTGGTCACCGCCGGCGTGGCGGCCGTGTGGATCGGCGAGGCCACGGGTAAGGCGGTGCTCCTCGGGGGCGGGCTCGTTCTCGCCGGCGTCGCCCTGGTCCAGCGATCGGCCGCTCGCGGCACGGTTCAGGGGTGAGGGGAAGTTCGGGTCCCGCTCCCCGTGTAGGTGTATATGTATCCCCTCCGACGTCCGACAGGGAGCGTGCACATGACGATCAGCCGTCCGACCTCGCTACGCCACGGGATCCGGATCGCGATGCTCGCGCTGGCCTGTCTCGTTCCCGCGGCCGCCGGGCTCGCGCAAACGACCTACGATCCGCCCTACCCCACACGGGAGCAGCGCGAGGCGCTCCGCAAGAGTCACGTCACGCTGGCCGGCCGCTGGGGGCTGCCGAACGCGGAGCAGGCGGCGCTCCTCGCCTTTCAGGACGACGTGGACGTGACGCATTACTTCCTGGACCTCGACTTCGTCCCGGCCACGAAGACGGTCGCGGGATCGGTCACCGTCACCGGCACGAGCCTCGTGGCCGGTTTCCACCACCTCGTGCTCGACCTCTTGGACAACATGGGCGTGACGTCGGTGACACGGGGAGCCACGGCGCTGGCGTACACCCACTCCGGAAACCTCCTCGACATCACCCTCGACCAGCCGTTCGATCCGGGCCAGTCATTCGACGTCAAGGTCTCCTACGGCGGCGTCCCGGACGCCACCGGCTTCGGCTCCATCGGCTGGAACAAGTACTACTACAACCCGACCCAGGGGACCATGGTCTGGACGCTGTCCGAGCCCGAGGGGGCCCGCACGTGGTGGCCGTGCAAGGATCGGCCTGACGACAAGGCCACGGTCGAGGAGTGGTGGACGGTCCCGAACACGTGGACCGCCACCGGGAACGGCGTCCTGAAAGGAACCGTCCCGAAGACTGGCAGCAAGAAACAGTACCAGTGGCTGCCGACGCACCCGCTGACGACCTACCTCGTGAGCATCGCGGCCACCGTCTATTCGAGCTTCACGGACAACTACGACACCCTCGCCGGCGGGACCATGCCGGTGACCCACTACGTGTATTCCGAGTACCTCGCCAACGCCCGGGAGTCGTTCAACGCGACGCCGGCGATGATCCGCTTCTACGCCCTGACCTTCGGCGAGTACCCGTTCGTCGAGGACAAGTACGGGATGAGCGCGTTCCCGTGGCCGGGCGCGATGGAGCACTCGACCAACACGTCGTACGGTTACATGCTGATCACCGGCGGTCACACCTACGACTACATCATCGCGCACGAGCTGAGCCACCAGTGGTTCGGCGATTCGGTGAGCCCGCGAACCTGGCCGGACGTCTGGCTGAACGAGGGGACCGCATCGTACTGCGAGGCGCTGTGGGCCGAGCACCTGAACGGCGCCCAGGGATACCAGGACTACATGGACTCGTTGTGGAGCGCTCATTTCGACGGTCCGGTGTACGACCCGGCGGACCTGTTCGGCTCGACGGTCTACGACAAGGGGGCGTGGGTGCACCACATGCTCCGCCGCGTGATGAACGGGCCGCCGTACTTCGACGGGATGAGGGACTGGTACGCGGGGCACAAGGACGCGGTCTCCAGCACCTCCGAGTTCCAGGCGGCGATGGAGCAACACCACGGTGGACCCCTGGATTGGTTCTTCGACGAGTGGGTGTACGGCGAGAACTCGCCGGCGTACGAGTACGGGTGGCTCACGGCGGACGCGGGGAACGGCGTCTACCGGACCTACCTCAGGATCCGCCAGGTCCAGACCGACGCCGGGACGTTCACGATGCCGGTGGACGTCACCCTCGCGACCGCGGCGGGAGGCGAGGTCCGCACGGTGTGGAGCGACGGATCCGACCAGGACTTCGTCCTCGAGACGACGGAGCCGGTCATCGGTCTCGCGTTCGACGAGCACGAGTGGATCTTGAGGGCGTCGGAAGCCGAGATCGCCCTCGCCGACGCGGACGCCGACGGCGTCCCCGACCGCAATGACGACTGCCCGAGCCTCGCGAATCCCGACCAGATCGACACGGACGGCGACGGCCTCGGAAACGCCTGCGATCCGGACGACGACGGCGACGGACTCCTCGACGAATCGGACTGCGCGCCGCTGGACGCGTCGCAGGGGGTCCCCGGCGACGTCGCATCGCTGATCGTCGACGGCGCCCCGGGCCAGCCGGCGCACCTCGTGTGGACGGCGACGGCGCGGGCCGACGGCTACGACCTGTCGCGCGGCACCCTGTCGGGACTCGCCACCGGCGACTGGGGGGACTGCCTCGAGCCGATGAGCGTCGCCACGTCGTACGACGACGGGGACCTTCCCGAGGCCGAGACGGGGTTCTTCTACCTCGTGCGCGGCCACGACGCCGGCTGCGGCGGCGGCGGACCTCTGGGTAAGGGCTCCTCCGGCTCGCCGCGCGTGTCGCCCTGTCCGTGACGCAGCCCAAGGGGCGTTCACGCCTCGCGGCGGGCACGGTCGGCCTTTCCTGCTACATTGTGCTGCGCCTCGGCTCCGGGGGGAGAGGGACGCAGCATGACCGTCGAGAAGGCGTACGACAACCTCGAGTTCCTGAAGAGCAAGGATGCCCGGACGCTCAGGATCCTGAGCGAGTACCTGGAGCCCCACGCCAGATTCCAGCGTTACCGGATCAAGGACACCGTGGTGTTCTTCGGGTCGGCGCGGGTGCTGTCCGAGGAGCGCGCCGGCGAGGCGCTCGACGAAGCGAAGGCGTCCGACGACGACGGGGCCGTCGAGCGGGCCGAGAAGGCCCTCGCGTTCTCCCGGTACTACGAGGACGCCCGGACGCTCGCGCGCACCGTGACCGACTGGTCCAAGAGCCTGCCCCCGCCGAATCGCAGGTTCATCGTCTGCTCGGGCGGCGGCCCGGGGATCATGGAAGCGGCCAATCGCGGCGCCTCCGAGGCCGCGGGGATCTCGGTCGGCCTTGGGATCAGCCTTCCTGACGAGCCGAGCCACAACCCGTTCATCACTCGCGAGCTGGCGTTCGAGTTCCACTACTTCTTCATGCGGAAGTTCTGGTTCGCCTACCTGGCCAAGGCGCTCGTGGTGTTCCCGGGCGGGTTCGGGACCCTGGACGAGATGTTCGAGCTGCTCACCCTCGTCCAGACCCGGAAGGTCGGCAAGCGAATGCCGATCATCCTGTACGGCAGCCGGTACTGGAACGACGTGATCCGCTTCGACGCGCTGGTTCGATGGGGGACCATCGCCGAGGAGGACCTCGGCCTCTTCCGCGTGGCCGACGCCCCCGACGAGGCGTTCGAGGTCCTGAAGGGCGAGCTGACGCGTCTTTACCTCGAGCCCGAGAACGGATCCTGAGGCCCCCGGAGGGACCCGCCCCTTGACTCGCGGCCCGCGACCGCCGACCCTACGCGCATGATCCGAGTCGGGGATCTCGGCGGCTGGCTGCAGACGATCCGCCACCGGTTCCGCACCAACGAGCGGGCGTACGCCCTGGCTTTGGTCCTGTCCGCGGGAGTCCTCGGGGCGCTCGGCGCCGTCCTGGTCCGGTTCGGCGGCCTGGCGCTCCAGTACCTGGCGTTCGCGAGCAAGGCCCACCCGCTCGACGTCGCCCGCGGTTTGCGGTTCCCGATGGTCGTGATCGCCCCCGCGGCGGGAGGGCTCGCAGCGGGATTGCTCGCCCGCTACTTCGTGAAGGGTGGGAGCAGCGGCGAGGGAACGTCGGAGATCATGGAGGCGGTTTCGCTCAGGGGAGCCGGCCAGCTCCACCTCGGGCGGACGCTCAGGAAGTCTCTCGCGTCGGTCCTCCTCAATGCCACCGGCGGGTCGGTGGGGCGCGAGGGCCCGATCGTGCAGATCGGCGCGGCGGCCGCGTCGCGCCTGGGCCGTATCCTCCGCATCCCGACGGAGCGGCGGCGAATCCTGATCGGTTGCGGGGTCGCCTCGGGGATGGCCGCCGCCTACAACGCGCCGATCGGCGCGGCCCTGTTCGTGATGGAGGTGATCCACGGCAACTTCGCCCTCGACGTGTTCGGCCCCGTGGTCCTCGCCTCCATCACCGCGACGCTCCTCTCCCGAGGCGTGATCGGAGCCACCGCGCTTTACCAGGTCGCGCCGGGCCACGCGCCGGGTCTCCTGTCGCTCCCGCTGTTCGCGGTGCTGGGCGCGCTGATCCCGCTGGTGGCCCTGCTCCTGAGGTCGAGCGTGGAGGCGGCGGAGCGGATCTTCCGGCGCGTGCCGGTCCCGGTCTGGGCGCGCACGGGCCTCGGCGGCCTCGCGGTCGGCCTCCTCGCCTGGTGGATCCCGGAGGTGTGGGGCAACGGCTACGACGCGGTGAGCGAGGTCCTGATGGGGAACCTGCTCCCGAAGATCCTCCTGCCGCTCCTGCTCGCGAAGATCGTCGCGACCGCGGCCTCCATCGGCTCGGGGGGCTCGGGCGGCGTGTTCACGCCGACGCTCCTCGTGGGCGCCGCGGGGGGGGCGCTGTTCGCCGCCGGGGCCCACGCCGCGCTCCCGGGCCTCCAGGCCGAGGCGGTTTACTTCACCCTGGGTGGGATGGCCGCGGCCATCGCCTCCACGACGTTCGCTCCCATCACGGCGCTGATCATGGTCTTCGAGATGTGCCAGGACTACGGCGCCGTCATGCCGCTCGCGGTGGCGGTGGTGACCGCCACGGCTCTCTCGCGGACGCTGCGTCGCGACTCGATCTACACCGAGGCGCTGAGGAGGCGCGGGGTCGACTTCGACCTGGCCTTCGAGCAGATGGCGCTGGCCTCGCTCCGGGCCGAGGACTTCATCCGGCTCCATCCCCTGACGGTCCGCGCCGACGCGCCGATGGGCGAGGTCGTGGAGCGGTTCACCGAGAGCCGCGCGACCGCGATCTACGTCCTCGACGCCGAGGACCGGCTCAAGGGGGCCATCGATCTCCGGGACGCGTTCCAGGTGGCGGGGGAGCCGCACCTCAAGGACAGCCTGGTGGCGCTGGACCTCGTCCGGGACGTCCCGAGGGTGACGAAGAGAACGCCTCTCGACGAGGTGATGCGCCGGTTCTCCCAGCTCGAGCTGGCGCAGCTCCCGGTCGTCGACCAGAACGCGCCCGACCGGCTGGTCGGAAGCGTCGCCCGCCGGGACGTGGTGCAGGCTCTCGACCGCGAGGTGCTGCGCAGGAGGCTGGTGCTCGCGCAGTACCTCGGCGGCAACGTCCCCGGAGAGGAGGCGGGAGCGCGCCGCGCGGCCGACCTGAGGATCGAGGAGCGGCCGGCACCCGCGCTCCTCGTCGGACGATCGCTCCTGGAGTCCGACCCGTATCACGCGCTGGGGCTCTACGTCCTCGCGGTGAAACGCCCCGAAGGCAGCGGCGTCCGCGAGATCTCCCCCGCCCCGCCCGACCTCGTGGTGCGGGAGGGGGACGCCCTGGTCCTCCTGGGCCCGGCCGGTGCCTTCGAAGCGCTCGAGCAGCGTCCGTGACCGCTCTCCCGCCCGTGGAGCGTCGCCCGACGGGGGGCGCGGGCGCAAGGGTGCTGCGGGTCCTGATCCTCGCGGCCTGCGTCGGCGTGCTGGCGTGGTGGGTCCGATCGCTCGGGCCCCGCCGGATCCTGGAAGCCGCGCTCGACGCCGATCCCCGGTGGCTCGCGCTCTCCCTCTGCGCCGTCGCCTCGAGGTACCTGATCTGGGCCGCGAAATGGCAGCGGATGATGCGGCGGACCGGGCGCGTGGGTTTCGGCACGACTCTTCGCGCGATCCTGTCCGGCACGCTCTTGAACCTCGTCACCCCGTCCGCGAAGCTCGCCGGAGGCGTGCTGCGCGCCGCGATCGTGCAGCGCAGCACCGGGTGGAGGATGGCGCTCGCCTACGGGTGGTCGGTGGCGGACCAGGTGACGAACGTCCTCGGCGATTTCCTCCTGGGCGGCCTCCTCGCGGCGGCGGCCGCGCTCTCCATGCCCCCCTCGGCCGGCCGACGAGCGCTGCTCCTCTCCGGGATCGCCGCGGTCGCGCTCCCGGTCTTCGCCGTCGCGCTCCGAGGCCGGACGCTGCGCCTCGTCCGGCGTCCCGGCGTCGTGAAGGTCGCCGCGCGCCTCACGCCGGCGCGATTCCGGGAGCCGGGCCCCGACGGCCCCGTCCCGGGCTGGCTCGAGCCGGTGCTGGCGCCCCTCCTACGCACGGGCTCCGCGTGGTACGAGGTCTCTTCCGACATCGCCCTCGGCGCCGCCTCGTGGTTTTCCCTCTGCGTGGCCAACGCCATGGTGTTCCGCGCCCTCGGGGTGGACGCGCCGCTGTTCGGGATCGCCACCGCTCTGGTGCTTGCCGCGTTCGCGGGGACCCTCACCGGAACGATCGGCGGAATCGGCGCGACCGAGGTCGTGCTCATCGGTCTCTACGCGAGGCTCGGGATTCCCCCGGAGGCTGCGGCGGCGGCCGCGCTCGTCCATCGTGGAACGTACTACGCTCTGAGCGTCCTGGCCGGATCCCTGGCGCTGGTCGTGGGCTCGCGGAGAAGGCGCGCAGAGCCACCGAGCGAAATCCTGGGACGAATCGACGGGAATATCCCGAACGAGTGAGAAACCGTCGAGACGCCGGGCCCAGGGGCCTGGGAGAGCGGAGGATCTCGGCGGATAATCCGTGACATGGGGCGCGAGATGCTGGTCGCGGGGCCTGACGACGCCGGAAAGAGCGTCCAGCAGCTCCTGCACGACCGGCTCCGGGTCCCGCATTCCCGCGCGAGAGGGCTCATCCTCGCGGGCGGCGTCCGCCGGAACGGGGAGGTCGTCTCGAGTCCGGGAGCTCGCGTGTCCCGCGGCGACCGGATCGAGGCCACCGCCGATGCGGCGACCGCGCGCACGGCGCCCCGGCGGGCCCACCGCGCTCACGGCTACCGGATCGTGCACGAGGAGCGGGACTTCGTGGTGGTGGACAAGGAGGCAGGCCTCATCACCGTCCCGTCCCCTTCCCACCGCGGCGAGTCGCTCATCGAGATGCTGACCGACCTGTACCGGAAGCGGGGCTTCCGCCATCCGGCGGTGCATGCGGTCCACCGGATCGATCGATTCACTTCCGGCCTCGTGGTCGCGGCCCGCCCCGGACCCGCGTTCGCCGCCCTCCGGGCCCAGTTCGCGTCGGGCCGCCCCGACCGGGTCTACCTTGCCGTGGCCGAGGGGCGGTTCGAGCGCGACCTTGGGCGGCTCGAGCACCGGTTGGCCGAGCACCCGGTCAGCCTCAAGGTCCACCCGGTTCCCCTCGAGCGCGCCGGGAGGAAGGCGGTCTCGCGTTTCCGCGTCCTCGAGCGATTCTCTGGCGCGACGCTGCTCGAGGTGAGGCTCGAGACCGGACGCAGGAACCAGATTCGCGTCCAGCTCGCCGCCGAGGGGCACCCGCTCTTGGGGGACGTGGCTTACGGCCGGCGATCGACCCTGATCGGCCGGACCGCGCTCCACGCGCACCGGCTCGCGTTCGACCACCCCACGGGCGGTCCCAGGCTCGCGTTCGACGCGCCCCCTCCCGCCGATTTTCGGCGGCTCCTGACCGCGCTCCGTCGCGGAGGGGAGCACTAGTCGCCGACGAGCACCAGGACGCCGGTGTACGTGAAGAGGTGGTTGACGCCGCGGAGGGGAGCGATCTCGGCGTTCCCGAAGAACCCCAGCAGCGGAAGGCCCGGCAGGGCGTGGGAGATCAAGGCGGCATCGATCCCTTCCTCGCGGTAGAGCGATCGGCCGCGCGCCAGACAGTTGAAGTAGAGGCCGAAACGGAAGCGGCTCGGGTCTGCCTCGCGCACCAGCCCATCCAGCACGCGCTCCAGATCCTCGCGCGCGGCGGCACCCCCTCTGAGCGCGAACACCAGCCGCCGCCCTTCCTCGACCTCCTCCGAGATTCCGAGGACGCCCGTGTCGTCGTCGGCGGTCAGGATGTTGCGAATCAGGTAGTCGCCGGTGCGGACGTTCGGCTCCGGCGAATCGGGCACGAGTCCGACGAACAGGTAGTTGAACGCGGACTCGCTCCGATCGAGGACGCCCTCAGGCGCCACCTCGCGCAGCACCTGCATCGCCGGCCGTCCGTCGATTTCCAGGATGAGATTCTCGTGGGATTCCGTGACTTTGAGGGGGCCGGTGAGCGGCCGGCATCCCTGCGTGATCGCGACGTGGTGGCGAAAGGTCCCCCCGAGGCGGATGCCCGATACGCTCCCGCTGGCGGCTTCGCTCCCGCAGAGCTGCAGCGTGGCCTCATGGGGTCCACCGCTCGCCGCCGCGCCCCCGGCCACCGGAATGCCGTGCAGGGTGGCATCGAGCCCCTGGAGGAGCCGGTCCGGCCGGACGTGCAGCGGATCGGGCCAGACCAGCACGAGGTCCCCGGTCCCCCGGGAGGTGACCAGCCTTTCGCCCAGGCGCCTCCCCGCGGTCAACCCGAGGTCCCCCTCGTCGGGAAACAGGAACGGGGTCCCGCGAAGGCGGTCCGCGGCGACGGCGAGGACGCCGAGCGCCGGTCCACCTTCGATCTCCCTTTCACCTGCCAGGACACCCCAACCGGTGCAGCCGGCGAGGTAGGGGGTGCCGGTTTCCGTGGCCAGGGTCCCGAGGGCGTCCGCGATCGTGGAGGCGTGGTGCGACGTCGCGAAGACGATGCACCAGTCGGCGCCCTCGCCGCGGAGACCGGCGACGGCCTGTCGAGCCGCCTCGCGGGCGGCCTCGGCGGATCCGGAACTCGCGGAGATGCCGACGCCAGCGCGGATCATGCGTCACCCCGGCAAACGGCCGGGTACTATAGCAAATGGCCCCCGCGCGCCGCCGCGGGGCCGACGCCGCGGTCTTCCGGAGTCTTGCGTTGAAGCGGCTCCCCGGAGGGCCTATATTCCGGGTGCGCGCGTCACGAAAGGCGGAGGCGTTCGATGTCCATTGTTCGAATCACGGTCGCGGGTTTCTGCGCCGCGCTCCTCATGGGCGCGGCGATCACGTTCTCCCGGGCCGAGGAGCCCGGCACGGACCCGGCGGCAGCGTCCGCCGTCCCCGCGCCGAAGGCGGCGCCCGCCGACCCGTTCCCCGCGCCCTCGGGCCTCCTCGAGCAAGTGGAATTCTGGAAGCAGGTGTTCGCGACCTTGAGCCTCAGCCAGGTCGCGATCCACGATGTCGACCACCCCGCGCTCGTGTACGAGACCGTGACGCTCCCGGGAGAGGTCGGAGAGGGGTACTCACGGGCCCAGCGGGAGATCGTCCGCGCCCGGCAGAGGAAGATCGAGACCGCTCTTGCCCGGATGGAGCGGAAGATCGCGGCGCGGGAGGAGCTCACCGACGAGGAGAAGGAGCTCGCCCTCAAGATCACGACGACGGCGGGGATCGCTTCGATCGAGGGAGCCCACACGCGCTTGCGCTCCCAGCGCGGGCTTAGGGAGCGGTTTCGCCGAGGGCTCGAGATCAGCGGCCGCTACGACGCGGAATTCCGCCGCGTGTTCCGCGAGGCGAACCTGCCGGAGGACCTCGCGTTCCTGCCGCACGTGGAATCCTCGTTCCAGGCCTCAGCACGCTCGTCCGCCGGCGCCTTGGGCATCTGGCAGTTCACCCGGCCGGCCGCCCGGAAGTTCATGCTCTACTGTTCCGCGCTCGACGAGCGGCTCGATCCGGTGGCGGCGGCCCGCGGCGCCGCACGGTATCTGAGGGACGCTTACGAGACGCTGGGGGACTGGTCTCTGGCCGTCACCTCGTACAACCACGGCGTCGAGGGAATGGCGCGGGCCCGGGCGCGATTCGGGACGGACTTCGACCGGATCGCCCGGGAATACAACGGGAAGCACTTCGGCTTCGCCTCGCGGAACTTCTACGCGGAGTTCCTCGCCGTCCGCGAGATCGCGCGCGATCCCGTCCGTTTCTTCCCGGAGGGGATCCGATACGAGCCGCCGCTCGCGCAGGATCGAGTCGTGCTCGATAAGCGGACGACGCCGGTTCAGGTCGCGCGAGCCTACGGCGTGCCGCTCGGCGACCTTACGGCCTTGAATCCGGCCTGGACGCGGCGCGCCGTCCGGGACGGCCAGGCGCTCCCCGCAGGAACGGAAGTCTGGCTTCCCCAGGGAACGATCGGCCGGCTCTCCGCGCCGAAGGACGCTGCAAAGGCCGCACCGCCCGCGGTGGCCTCGCAGTCCGCCGCCGAGGCGCCCAAGCCGCCGGCGGGACGGGTGCCTGGCGCGCGCGCGGCGGACGCCGTCGCCAGCGCGATCGTCCACGTCGTGCGCCGCGGCGAGACGCTGTTCAAGATCGCGGCGGCCTATGGCGTGTCCGTGACCGACCTCCTGGGGCTCAACCAGCTGACTCCGGGTTCCGTCCTCCACCCAGGCCAACGCCTGCGGGTTCCGACCGCGCCCTGAGCGCCGCCGGATCGGACCCCCGGACTGCGACTTGCTGCCGGGCCGAGCCTGTCGTACCTTCGAAAGGGCCGATCCGGTCCGAGGCGGGGCGTGGCTCGCCACGGCCAGGGTCAAAGAGGAACGAATGCGCTGCCGAATCGAAGAGATCCGTCGAATGCTCGCCCTGGCGATCGCCGGTCTCTTGATCCTCGCCCCGGTCGCCGCGGCCCGCGCCTCGACCGCCGACGCCGCCTCGGGCACCCCGGCCGCGGCCTCCGACGACGGCGGGACGAAGGACGCATCGGCTACCCGCGACGCGACGAGCAAGAACAAGAAGAAGAAAAAGAGCGCGGTCGCCGACGCGGCGGTCAAGACCCCGCCGGCCGCGAAGGTGAGCGGTTCGCCGAAGAAGGGTACGCCGAAGGGCGCCGCGTCGAACTCCACGAGCTCGGAGCCGGGAGCGGTCGACAAAAAGGTCAATACCGTCGAGGACGTTTTCGCGGATCCGGACAACCGCGACCATTGACGGGACGGCTCCCCGTGCCGGCGATCGGGTCTCGTGATGGGGACGGGGATGGCATGGGCGAGCCCACCTACGTCAACCGGGGCTTCGGCCTGAAGCAGGCCATCACCGGGCGGCTCTCCCGCGACTACCACAGCGAGATGGTGGAGCGGATGCGGGGCGAGGGGCTGAGGCTCGACGTCGGCGACCTGTCGTTCCGCCTCGCCCAGGAATTCGGATTCTGCTACGGCGTGGACCGCGCCGTGGAGTACGCGTACGAGACCCGCGAGAAGTTCCCGGATCGGCGGATCTTCGTCGTCGGCGAGATCATCCACAACCCGGGAGTGAACCGGCGGCTCCAGGACATGGGAATCCGGCTCCTCGAGGGGAGCGCCGGGTTCGCCGAGCTCCTACGCCGCGACGTGGTCATCCTGCCCGCGTTCGGCGTTCCCCTCGGCGAGATGGACGCGCTGCGCGCGACCGGCGCCGTCCTCGTGGACACGACGTGCGGCTCGGTGCTCAACGTCTGGAAGAACGTCGAGAATTACGCCCACGACGGGTTCACCGCGCTGATCCACGGCAAGTACGAGCACGAGGAGACCCGCGCCACGTCGTCCCGGGCGCTGAAGCACCCTGAGGGGCGGTACATCGTGGTGAGGGACCGGGTCCAGACCGAGGTGGTCTGCGACCACATCGGGGGGCGAGTCGATCGGGACGGCTTCCTGCACCTCTTCGCGGACGCGATCTCCCCGGGATTCGACCCGGAACGCGACCTCGAGCGGATCGGATGCGCCAACCAGACCACGATGCTCTCCAGCGAGTCGCTCGCCATCGCCGGCCGCGTTCGCGCGGCGATGATCGCGAGGTGGGGGGCCGACGAGGCGGCGAAGCGCTTCCGCTCCTTCGACACCATCTGCAGCGCCACCCAGGAGCGGCAGGACGCGCTGGTCGCCCTGCTGGGGGAGGTGCGGCTGGACCTGATGGTCGTGATCGGTGGGTACAACTCTTCCAACACCACCCACCTGGTGGAGATCGCGATCGCGAAGGCTCCCACGTACCACATCAGGTCCGCCGAAGGTCTGGAAAGCGCGGAGCGGATCCGGCACCAGCCCCTGGGGAGCGGCCGGGAGGGCGTCTCCGCGGGCTGGCTGCCCGAGGGCCCCGTGACCATCGGTCTCACGGCCGGCGCATCGACACCCGACATCGAGATCGAGAACGTGATCCGCCGGATCGCGTCGTTCCGCGGCATCGACGTCTGATCGCGGCCGATGTGCTATGTTCTGGGCCCTCGAGGAGGGCCCGTGGACCCCAGGAAACGTCCGCCGCAGCGTCGCGTCGTGGACCGGCGGCACCCCGAGGAAACGCGCTCCGCGCGGAGGCGCCCGCCGGCGGGATTGGCGCCGAAGGTACGGGTCGAGCATGCGGGACCGCTCCACGTCGAGATCATCGTGGTGGGGCGCGAGTTGCTCCGCGGCCGAACCGTGGACGCCAACGCGAGCTACCTCGCCGGCTGGCTGAGCCAGCGGGGTGCGATCGTCCACCGAATCACCACGGTGGACGACCACGATCGCTCGATCACCGAGGCCGTCACCGAGGCGATCGAGCGCGGCGCTCGCCTCGTGATCACCACGGGAGGGCTCGGCCCGACCTCCGACGACCGGACCCTCGGCGCGGTCGCCGACGCGCTCCGCCTCCCCCTCGCCATGCACCCCCACGCGAAGCAGATGGTCGAGTCCTCGTACCGCCGCCTCGAGCAGGAGCGGGTGGTGCCCCGATCCGGCCTCACCCCCGCCCGCGAGAAGATGTGCTCGATCCCGGTGGGCGGCGAGCCGATCCCCAACGAGACCGGCACGGCGCCGGGTGTGATCGTTCGCCGGCCGGGCGGCGTGACCGTGCTGTGCCTGCCCGGGGTCCCGGGAGAGGCGCGCGCGGTGTTCCATGCCGCGATCGAGCGCCTTCGGGAGATCGCGCCCAGGCGCGCGGTCGCCCGCCGCGAGGTCGAGACGCCCACCGCGGACGAGTCCTCGCTCCGGACGATCCTCGACCGGCTCGCGGAGGAATTTCCGCAGGTCTGGGTCAAGAGCCACGCCCCGGGACTCCGTCGGGCGGACGACCGGATCCGTGTCACGCTCGAGGCCGCGGCGGAAACCGAGGCCGAGGCCGAGGCGGCGGTGGAGAGCGCTCTCCAGCGCCTGCTCTCGCTTGCCGGCGGCGGCTGATCGCTCCCCGGGAGATTCCCCGATGACGGCTCGTGCTCCGGCGGTGCTCGCGCTGCTCTTGCTACTCCTCCCGGTGGCGGCCGCCTCGGGTCCGTCCCCGGCGATCGGACCGGACTCGGTCAAAGCGATCGTGGCGCGTCTTGCGGCGCGACTCGGCGAGGGGGAGGCGGAGAGGATCCGGCTCGGCGTGGCCCAGGCGGCGCAGCGCTGGTGGCCGGAGGACGGCGACGCCGCGTCCTTCGGCGCATTCTGCGAGGAGAACTTCGTCGCGGCCGGGCCGGACCTCGACCGGACCTTCGCGCGGCTCGAGACCGTGCTCGAGCAGGTGGACGGCCACCTCCACGAGGTCCGGCGCGAGCTCCTGACCCCTCTCGACCTCGATACCGGGCCCGTGGAGCCGGTGGATCGCCTGCTCGGGAACGTCGACCTCGCGGCGCACGTCGACGAGGACCTGTTCCACAGCAAGGTGGCGTTCCTCGCCCTGCTCAACTTTCCGGTGCACACCCTCGCCGACCGCCTCGCGCGCGGCGCCGGCTGGAGCCGCGAGGCGTGGGCGCGATCGCGTCTCATGGATCGGTTCGCGGAGCGGATCCCCGCCGCTGTGACCCAGGAGATCACGCGCGCTTCGACCGCGGCCGACCAGTACATCGCCGGGTACAACGTCCGCATGGGGCGCCTCCTGACGCCGGACGGAAAGCGCCCGTTTCCCGACGACCTTCGCCTCATCACCCACTGGGGCCTGAGGGACGAGCTCGCGGCGCACTACGCCGAGCGCGACGGCCTCGCGAAGCAACGGATGATCCAGAAGGTGATGGAGCGGATCGTTCGCCAGGAGATCCCGGCCGCCGTCATCGACAACCCGGACGTGCTGTGGTGCCCAGAGACCAACGAGGTGCGTCCGACCGGAGGATCTATGGCCGGGGGGGGCGCCGGGCTCGAGGCCCGCGAGCCGGACACCCGCTACGCGAAGCTCCTCGATTTCCTCCGGGCGGAGCGAAAGGCCGACCCGTACTGCCCCACCGCGCCGACCTACATCGCGCGGCGATTCGAGCTCGACCGCCAGATCCCCGAGAAGGAAGTCGAGGCGGTGCTGGTCTCCGTGCTGGAGTCCGCCGAAGTCCGCGATCTCGCGGGTTTGATACGGAAGCGCCTCGGTCGGCCGCTCGAGCCGTTCGACGTCTGGTACTCGGGGTTCAAGCCTCGCGGCGCGCGCAGCGAGGAGGAGCTGGACCGGATCGTGCGGGAGAAGTACCCGACCGCCGAGGCGTTCAAGGCGGATCTTCCGAACGTCCTGGTCAAGCTCGGCTTCGAGGGAGAACGGGCCCGCTGGCTGGCCGAACACGTCGTGGTGGACCCCTCCCGCGGCGCGGGGCACGCCCTGGGCGCGGTCCGGCGCGGTGACTCGGCGCACCTCCGCACGCGGGTCGAGACGTCCGGAATGAACTACAAGGGGTACAGCATCGCCCTCCACGAGTTCGGACACAACTGCGAGCAGGTCTTCTCCCTGGACGCGATCGACCACTGGCTCCTGAGCGGCGTGCCGAACAACGCGTTCACCGAGGCGCTCGCGTTCACCTTCCAGGACCGGGACCTCGAGGTCCTGGGACTGGCGCGGCGGGACGAGGACGCGCGGGGGCGCGCGGCCCTTGCGACCCTCTGGGCGGTCTACGAGATCGGCGGCGTCTCGCTCGTGGACATGGGCGTCTGGAACTGGATGTACGCTCACCCGGAAGCCAAGCCGGCGGAGCTGCGGCAGGCGACGCTCTCCATCGCCCGCGGCGTCTGGAATCGTTACTACGCCCCCGTGTTCGGGGTGAAGGACCGGGAGATCCTCGCGATCTACTCCCACATGATCTCCTACCCGCTCTACCTCCCGGACTACGCCATCGGGCACATCGTCGCGTTCGAGATCGGGGAGAAGCTTTGGGCAGGCCCATTCGGCGCGGAGTTCGAGCGCATGGCCCGTCAGGGGCGCCTGACGCCGGACGCCTGGATGCGCGGAGCCGTGTCTCTGCCCATCTCGCCGGGGACGCTGCTGCGAGAGGCGCGCAAGGCCATCGACGCGGGCAGGGAGTAGCGGCAGGGGCGCTTCGCCCCTCCTTCGGCCTCACGCGTGCGGCCGCGCCGCTTCCATCGCCTCCCGCAGACGCCGCCACCGCTTCCCGCGAATCCCGCGGTAGATCCTGGGAAACGAGCCTCTCAGGTCCTCCGCGCGCTGGGCGTACCGCTGCGCGACCCTCCCCATGGCGAACGCCGCGCCGCGCGCCAGGCGCCGTCCTCTCGGGCCGCAGATGTCCTCGAGATGCGCCATGGCCACCTGGGCGTCCTGGTGCAGGCCCAGAAGGTCCTGGAGGTCCACCAGCGCGTCGATCATGAGGCTCGCCTCTTTGCCGTAGAGCTCGGCGTGGAACTCCAGCGCGTAGCGGAGGCGCTTCGAGGCGATTCGTAGCGCGTGCCAGTCGGCAGCGGGCGAGACGGGGGCCAGGCGATCGCCGATCCTCCTGACCTTTCGGTAGCGGCGCAGGATCATGTCCGGCGCGGCGGCGAGGGCCGGGCGGCACGCCTCGAGGCGTCGCCGGGCCGGCTCGCGCTCGACGAAGGCGCGGAGCGACGCCGCGAGGCGGGCGTACCCGGGGGAGTCGAGCACAAGGAGCATCCTCCGGCGCGCTCGCTCGCGGCGCGCCGCCACGGTCTCGAGGTAGGTCTGCATCACGAGCCGCTCCGCCGCCGGCGCGTCACGGAGGAACTCGTCGAGCTGCTGGAGCTGCACGTCGAGGTCCCTCACCTCGCCGAGGGCCCCCCCGATCCGGCCGAGCCTCCGCCGGAACGAGCGGGCGCGCGCCGGGAGCACCTCCTCGAACAGGGCGAGGGCGGCGCGAAGACGGCGAGAGGCCACCCGCATGTCGTGCAGCGCCTCGGGGTCGTCGCCGAGGCGCGTCGCCGGCTCGTTCGCCAGGAACGCCCCGAGGTGGCGGCGCAGGACGGCGTAGGCGAGCGCGCCGACCGACGCCTCGGCGATCGTCGAGACCGCTCCCGAGACCGGAGGCATCGGGAGGTCGATGCCGAGCCGGGCGAGGGCCGTCTCGAAAGCCGTCTCGCCGGCCGGGGCGAGCCCGAACTCCGTCTCCATTGCGGACGCGAGCCCGGCGACGGCCCGGTCTTCAGGCTCGTTCGCTGTCAGCAGGGCGCACGCCCAGCTTGCGGTCGGGGGTCCGTCCGGACGTCGGGCGGCGATCTCCTCGATCTCGAGCTCCGCGCGACGGCGGCCGTGGAGCCGCAACGAGAACCGGCGCCGCCGGGTCCTGAGGATCAGCACCGAGCGGAGCGGCCGAGGCCCCGCCACCGCGCGGACGCGCGTCCCCAGGGGATCCGGAGCGCGCCTCAGGCCCTCGGGATCTTGCGAGGGAACTTGGACGGGGTCGGTCGCGACGGGCCCGGGCCGGAGCGAGACCATGGCCGCCTCGACGCGCCCTTCGCTCCGCCGGACCCGAAGCGCGCAGCCGGCGCGATGGAAGGACCGGTCGTCGGTGTCCGCGAAGAGATCGTGCTCCTCGACCGCGCCCGCGGCGTCGAGGGCCACCGCGAGTCCCGCCGCGGGGCCGGAGAGCCACTTGTCGATCGCCGCGGCTTTCTCAGCCTCGAACCGCCACACCGCACCCTCGCACGACCCGACGCGCCAGCGCCCGACGTAGCTTAACCCAGACGCCCTCAGGATCGTCTTGACCTCCGGTGCCGGCGAGACCTAGACTCGCGCCGGGGAAGGGAGGCGAAGCGGATTCGCGAATGCTTCTCCCGGCGGCCCGCGGTGCGAGGGGCGCGGCGGCCGCGCGGGATTCAGGCAAGGGGGGAGAACCCGTGCACATCCTCGCTCTCGTGAATCAGAAGGGCGGCTGCGGCAAGACCACCACGGCGATCCAGCTCGCATCCGCTCTGGCCGCCCTGGGGCACCGCACCGTGCTGGTCGACCTCGACCCCCAGGGGCACTCGACGCTGGGGGTGGGGGCCTCCGCCCCAGCCCGAGAGGCCTCGCTGGCAAGGGTCCTGTCGCGATCCGGCTTGGAAGAGGACGCGCTCCCGATCACCGAGATCCTCGTCAAGGTCGCCGAAAACCTGTCTCTGGCCCCTTCCGGCGCGGAGCTGGCCGAGCTGGAGCCCGAGCTCGCGAGGGCACCGGGAGGCGAGGAGCGGCTCGCGGAGCACCTCGCGGCGCTCACGGGCTTCGCGGATCGCGTGATCATCGACGGGCCACCCTCGCTCGGCCTGTTGACGCTGAACTCCCTCATGGCGGCCCACGAGGTCGTGGCCCCGGTCGAGCCGAGCCTCTATTCGATGCACGGCCTCGTCCGTCTGGTCGAGCTGGTGCAACTGCTCGCGGAGCGCAAGCACCACCGTGCCCGCGTGAGGGTCCTGGTGAACGCTTACGACGGCCGGTCGAATTTCGCGCGGCAGACCGTCGAGGAGATCCGGAGGACCTTCCCCGAGCAGACCCTCCTGACCGTGATCCGATCGAGCGTGCGGGTCCGCGAGGCTGCCGCGCGGGGCCTCCCGGTCGACCGCCACGCTCCCCACGCGTCCATCGTCGAAGACTATCGAGCGCTCGCCGCGGAGCTCGAGCGCTCGAGGGTCGCGGTCGAAGCGCCGACCATCGATCAGGCTCAGGGGCTCACGGTGGCGCGGGAGGGGCTCTACCTGTCGAGGCACGACGTGGCGCCGGAGGACGTGCTGCTGGCCGGCGACTTCAACGCCTGGGAACCGGACCGCGGGGTGCTGCTCGAGAAGCACGACGACGGCAGCTGGACCAAGTTCCTGCCGCTAAAGCCGGGCCGGTACGAGTACAAGCTCGTGGTCGGCGGCCGCTGGATCGCGGACCCGCTGAACCCGCGGCAGGTCACGAACGCGGTCGGATCGAAGAACTCGGTGCTGGAGGTCTGACGTGCGGGTACTCGCCGACGAGGCCGGCGGACACCCCCTCGCCGGGGTGCTGAATCGGCTCATGAGCCGCGAGCGGGGGCTCGGCTCGCCTCCGAACACTTCCGGGACCCGCGCGAACTCCTTGGCACCCGAGACGGGGCCGGAACGATCTCCCCGCCGGATGCTGGTCGTTGCCGGACT
Source organism: Terriglobia bacterium (assembly GCA_020073205.1). Lineage (NCBI taxonomy): Bacteria > Pseudomonadati > Acidobacteriota > Terriglobia > Terriglobia bacterium. Next base: position 728 of record JAIQFR010000006.1, on the reverse strand, counting down.
CGGCCCCTCGGTCGGGTCGGAAGCGCTCCTGGCCGTGGCTCGCTGGGCCCTCAAGGGAGGACGGAAGGTCGCCGTCGTGGACTTCGGCCACCCTTCTCCCGGCGGGCCTGCCGATCTCCCGCCTGCGGGCGTCGCCGAGGCGCGAGAGACCGTGCCGTTCGCGTCGGTCCCGTGCGGCCTCGACGGCCTGCGTCGCGAGGCTCCGTCCTCCCTGGCGGCCGTGGCCGAGCGCCTAAGACGCCACGAGAGCGAAGCGGACCTCGTGATCGTCCGCGTACCGGCGGAGGACCGGCTGGCGCTCTCGAGAGCCGCGTTCCTGGCCGGCGGGCTCATCGTCCCCCTCGACGGGGGGGACGGCGTCGTCCACGCGGCGTTCTGCCTCTCGCGGGAGTTCGCCGAGAGCCTGCCCGCCGTGGTCCTTGTGCCTCACGCGTCGGATCCGGCGGCCCTCGACCTCTACACCTCGATGGTCCGGGATTTCCTCGGCGAGGGCTCGACGCCGGTGGACGAGGAAGACGCTCCTGTCGGCGACGTCCTTCTCCCGCTCGCCGGGCCGCCGGAGGGAGGCTTCCTTCCGGCCCTGCTCTCGGCCGCGGCCGCCGGGACGCCCTCGCCTCCCCGGCTCCTCGACATCGGCACGCTCAACATCTGAGATCGGCGGCGGAAGACACGAAACCCCCGCGGGCGGGTGCCGCGGGGGTTTCGAGGTCGTGCGGTCGAGACGACGC
>JAIQFR010000005.1 GCA_020073205.1 Terriglobia bacterium | reverse complement strand
AGCACGAGCCACGCCGCGGCGCTCTCCTTCGAGAGCAGCGCGAGGAGAAACAGCGCCACCGCGGCGGCGAACGGCCAGCCCCCCCACCCGTCGCTCCTCTCGGAACGGACCAGGAGGAGGAACGCCGCGAGGCCGAGTCCGGCGGCCAGGACCTCGGCCCGACCGACGGCAAGCAGGACCGCCTCGCTGGCGAGCGGGTGGACCGCGAAAACGGCGGCACCGGCCCACGCCGCGAACGGCAGGCCGCCGCGCCCCCCGGGAGGGACGCTCGGCGGCGTCGGCGCGAGCGTGCGGAGGATCGCGCGCAGGGAGGCTGCGGCCAGGAGGACCGTTCCCGCGTGCAGGAGCACGTTCACCGCGTGGAACGCTCCTCTACCCGGGGCGAAGCGCAGGTTCAAGGCGAGCGACAGCGCCGTGAGCGGGCGGTAAAGGTCCGAGCCGGCATGGCGCGTCCCGAACCACAGATCGTGGCGGAACACCGACGCGGGCCCGGCCTCGTCGCGAAGCCATGGATTGTCCAGGATCGTGCGGTCGTCATGGATCAGAGGGTTCCCGAGCGAACCCATGTAGGGAAGCGCCGCGAGGAGCGCCAGCGAGAGCCAGGCGTAAACCGTCGGGGCCGAACCCCCCACGCCGCTTCCCGCCGCCCGACCGCCGCCCATTCGTCCCATCGTCGCGTTTTCCAGGGTAGAGCATAGCCGAGACCTCGACCGGGAGCCCGGCGGCATCTGGTATCCTCGCCGGGTTTCCAATCGCTGCGGAGGGCGACGCGATGCGCGCGGAGAACCAACGGCTCGCCTGCTTCAAGGCCTACGACATCCGCGGACGGATCCCGGACGAGTTGAACCACGATCTCGTGTCCAGGATCGGCCGGGCCTACGCGGCCTTCACGGGGGCGCGGCGGGTGGCGGTGGGATACGACATCCGTCTCACCAGCCCCGAGCTCGCGGGCGTCATGCGGGACGCGCTGACCGCCACGGGCGTCGACGTGGTGGACATCGGAGCTTGCGGGACCGAGGGGGTGTACTTCGCGACCTTCCACCTGGGCCTCGACGGCGGCGTCATGGTGACGGCAAGCCACAATCCCGTCGACTACAACGGGCTCAAGCTGGTGCGGGAGCAGGGGAGGCCGATCAGCGCCGACACCGGCCTCAAGGAGATCGAGCGAAGGGTGATCGAGGGCGACCTCGGTCCGGCGAGAGGTGGCGGAGCGGTCGAGTCGGTGGACATCGTTCCCGCCTACGTGGACCATCTCCTCTCCTACGTGAGCGCCGGGGCGCTCAGGCCCTTCAGGTTGGTGGTGAACGCCGGGAACGGCGGAGCCGGACCGATCCTCGACCGGCTCGAGCCCCGGTTACCGTTCCACCTGGTCAAGCTGAACCACACGCCGGACGGCCGCTTCCCGAGCGGCGTCCCGAATCCACTCCTCCCCGAGAATCGGAAGGTCACCGCGGACGCCGTGCTTCGGGAGAAGGCGGACGTGGGTATCGCGTGGGACGGAGACTTCGACCGGTGCTTCCTGTTCGACGGGGAAGCGGAGTTCATCGAGGGGTACTACATCGTCGGTCTCCTTGCGTCCCAGGTGCTCAAGGGTCATCCCGGCGCGAGAATCGTTCACGACCCCCGCCTCACGTGGAACACCATCGAGGTGGTCCGCGAGGCGGGCGGGGTTCCGGTCCAGAGCAAGTCCGGACACGCCTTCATGAAGGAGGTCATGCGGCGCGAGGATGCGGTGTACGGCGGCGAGATGTCCGCCCACCACTTCTTCCGCGAGTTCTCGTACTGCGACAGCGGGATGATCCCGTGGCTCCTCGTCCTCTCGATCATGAGCGAGACCGGGAAGTCCCTCAGCGAGCTGGTCGCGGAGAGGATGCGCCGGTACCCGGCGAGCGGGGAGATCAACCGACGGGTCGCCGACCCCCTCGCTTCGATCGGGCGGATCCGCGCCTCCTACGGGCCCCGCGCGCTCAGGGTCGACGAGACCGACGGCGTCGGGGTGGAGTTCGAGCGGTGGCGCTTCAACCTCCGCGCGTCGAACACCGAGCCGCTCATCCGGCTCAACGTGGAATCGCGCGGAGACGCGGCGCTGATGGAGGAAAAGACCCGCGAGCTCCTGCTCGTCCTCGACCGCGAGGGCTGAGGCTCCCGGGCCGCCGGCCTCGCCCGCAGCGATCCACCTCGTTCCGTCGCGCCCTTGACAATCGGCGGGGCTCCTGCGAGTCTGGCCTATGCAAGGCGGACGCCACGGCGGCGCTGCACGAGAGGGGCCAGGCGGCAGTGAATCTGAGCGACCGGCAGCCGATCTTCGTGGGGCTGAAGCTCGACGGGCAGTTGAAGCGCCGCATTGCCGCGCTCAGCGGCGCCGACCGCAAGTACGTCTCGGCGGACGATCCCACGTTCCTGCTGCTCTGCCGGCTCGGCGAGGACGAGTACGTCGGGAAGCTCGTCCAGGAGCGGCTGACGACGGAGCGAATCGACGACGTTCGTCGGAACGTCCTTAGCATCCTCCAGCGGCTCTTCCCGGACGCGCGCCTTCCCGCCCAGCTGGAAGTTCTCGCCGCCGAGTTGCCCGCCGTGTCGGAGACCGCCGAATAGGCCCGCGATCCGGCCAGGAAGTCACGAGGGAAGTGGTAGCGCTACGGGGATTCGAACCCCGGTTTGATGGCTGAGAACCACCCGTCCTAACCCCTAGACGATAGCGCCGGCGCCATTATAAGCGGCGCCGTTGCACTGTCAACTCGCGCCAATCTTCGCTCTGGTCGCAGGGTTGTTTCTGCATTAATCGAATATATATTGAAAGTGCAATGCATATGTGTAACTACTGACTCGAGTTGTCGCTTGAGGGCGGCGGGAGGCGGGGACGATGATTTTAGGCTTCCGGGGGCTCGCGCGGCGGGTCGGTCTGCTTCCCCTTCGCTGGCTGCTCCTTCTCGCAACGATCGGCGTGGTCTGGTCGAACGGGGCCGCCGCACCCCTTCCGATCGTGGTGATCGGCGCGCTGCTCCTGAGCGCCGTGGCCTCTCACCTGCTGCCGTCCGGACTGTCGCGATCGGCTCCGATCCTGGTCCTCGCCGACACGCTTCTGCCGGCCTTGGCCCTCGCGATCGGCCCCACGGTGGACCCGGCCCTGCTCGTCTCCTTTCTACTGACGGTTCTTGCCACGGCCGTGCCGCGCGACCAAACGCGGTCCACTCTCGCGGGGATCGCGATCGTCGTGCTCTACGCGTCGTCGTCCGTCGTGGTCCTTGCCACGCCTCCGTTGTTGAGTGTCGCCCTCTGGGCTCGCATCGTCTTCCTGATCTCCGTGGTCCTCTACCTCGGGCCGCTGGTACGGCGCGTCTCGGGAACCCTGGACACGCTCCACGACGCCCGTCGCGAGAGCGAGGAACTCCGGGCGCTCCTCGAGATCACCGACGCGGTCACCGGCACCCTGGACGTGCGCCAGGTCATGAAGCTGATCGTGCAGCGCGTGGGGGATCTGGTGAGAGCGCAGCGCTGCTCGATCCTGCTGGTGGACGAGAGGCTCCGCAACTGCTTCGTGGTGGCGGCGAACGACGACCCTGACGTGGACATGCTCGAGATCGATCTGGGGAAGTACCCGGAGATCCGCAGAGCGATCGAGACCCGCGAGCCGGTCATCGTGCGTGACGTCGAGAACGACCCGCTGGTCGCGCCGGTGCGGGAGCATCTCCTGCGCATGGGCTACCGGTCGCTTCTGGTGCTCCCCCTGGTCTTCGGGAGAGAAGTCCTGGGCACGCTCTTCCTGCGGGCCAGCCGCGAGACGCCGTTTCATCCGGTGGAGATCCGCTTCTGCCGTGTGGCGGCCGGGGCGTCCGCCAACGCCCTGAAGAACGCTCTGCTGTTCCGGGAGGTCGCGATGGAGGCCGCTCGCCACCGCAGCACCAGCGAGAAGCTCCGCCAGGTGCTCGACTGCACCCCGGACATGATCATCGGAACCGACACGCAGGGGAGGATCACGGAGTTCAACCGTGGCGCCGCGCGGATCACCGCACTCACCCCGGAGCATGCCGTCGGGCGCCCGATCGTCGAAGTGCTGGGGCGAGAGGCGGGGTCCGTCGTCCCGCGCCGGCGCGACGTCGGCGAGGCGATCCCGCTCGACATCTCGCTCTCGCGTCCCGACGGCTCGCCGGTGTCCGTGAGCCTCGTCGACGCCCCACTCCTGGGGCCGGCGGGTGAGGACGCCGGCCGGGTCTGGATCGGACGGGACGTGACGGAGCTGCGGCGGGCCGAGAAGAGCCTCGCGCAGGCGGAGCGGCTCTCGAGCATCGGCGAAGTGGTCGCAGGGGTCGCGCACGAGCTGAACAACCCGCTCTCCGCGGTACTGGGCTACGCGCAGCTGCTCGGGGCCCAGGCGGGGGACTCGGAGCAGGGGAGGGACCTGGAGCGGATCGTCGAGTCCGCCCGCCGCTGCCAGCGAATCGTCTTGAACCTGCTGTCGTTCGCACGGAAACACGTTCCGGAGAAGCGCCTCGAGGACGTGAACGCGTGCGTCGAGAGGGTCCTCGATCTCAAGGTCTACCAACTCAGGTCCTCGAGGATCGAGGTGACCCTCGATCTCGACCCCGCGCTTCCCCGCGCCCGCTTCGATTTCCACCAGGTGGAGCAGGTGGTCTTGAACCTGGTGAACAACGCGGAGCAGTCGATCGCGGCGCTCGGGCGCCCCGGCCGGATGACGCTCAGGACCCGAGCGCGTGACGGATTCGTCGCCGTCGAGGTCGAGGACGACGGTCCCGGCGTCCCGGCCTCGATCCGCGACCGGATCTTCGACCCGTTCTTCACCACCAAGGAGCCCGGACAGGGAACCGGGCTCGGACTCTCGGTCTCCTACGGAATCGCGCGCGAGCACGGCGGGCGGGTCGAACTCGTCCCTCCGTCGAGCGGGATCGGCGCCTGTTTCGCTTTGCTCCTCCCCATCGCCGGGCCGGGATCGGTGGAAGCGAAGCCCACCCCCGACGACCGCGAGAACGGTGGGCTGGGGGACCGGCTTAACGGCCGCCGGATCCTAGTCGCCGAGGACGAGCCGAACGTGGCGGACCTCGTGTCGCGGGTCCTCCTCCAGTACGGCGCCGAGGTCACCCTCGCGAGCGACGGCGAGGAGGCGTGGCAGCGTCTCGCGGAGGCCGACTTCGACCTCGTGGTCACCGACATGAGGATGCCGCGTCTCGACGGGAGAGGGCTCTACGAGCGCGTCGCCGCGGAGCGGCCCGAGATGATCCGCCGGTTCGTGTTCGCCACCGGCGACCTCGTCCGGCAGGAAACGCTGCGCTTCCTCGAGGGGCTGCCGAACCGCGTGCTGGTCAAGCCGCTGGACGTGGAGAGCGTCCGGCGAGTCCTCTCCCAGGCGCTCGTCTCCACGACGACCTGAGAGCGCTCGAGCTTAAGACGCGTTCGCCGCACCGCGCGCGCCCGGCGACGGCAGCCATCAAACGAGTCGGACGGGACCTTCCGTGAGCGTCCCGTCCGACTTCTCAGTTGTTGCCCCCGGTCGGCGGCATCGGTTTGTCCCACGCGGGCGCGGGACGCATTTCGTCCGGCCGGACGGGTTGATCGGAGGACACGGGCATCTGCGGCGTCATGGGCGGCTTCACCGCCGGCGCAAACCGTTCTTTCGGAGGCATCGCGGCGGGCGGCTTCCCGGGGAGGACCTTCTCCGCAGCCGGCTTGCGCGCGATCGTCGCTTTCGCGGCGGGGGCCGGAGCGGCTTTCTTCTTCGGAGCCGCGGCCTTCTTCTTCGCGGTTTTTTTTGCGGTCTTCTTGGTCACCTTCTTCGCAGTTTTCTTCGGCGCTCTTTTCAAGGCCTTCTTCGCGGCCGGCTTCTTCTTCGCGGCCTTTTTTTTCGGGGAGGCCTTCTTTTTCGCTGCTTTCGCCATCTCGAGAACCTCCTTCCAGCGGGCCGGGCATCAGCCCGTCGTGGCGCGATTATACCCCCAAGCCGTTGAGAAAAAGGGAGTTTTCAAGCAACGACGCGGGGGCCGGCTGCCCCGGGCGCAGGGTTCGGATGGTCCCTGGGGCGCGCGCGCAAGCTGCTGTTCTACAATGACTTATCGAAAGATCATGGCGGTGGCGAGGTCGCGGACGGCGGCGGGCTGGTGCCTCTCCCGCTCGTTTTCGGTCTCGCTAGCGCGTTGCCGCGCGTGCGCCGTACCGCTGCAGCAGCGCCGGGACCAAGTAATCCCGCAGCGCCTCGCGCAGCCCGAGGCGAGGCGAGTGGCCCCAATCCACCCGCGCGCGGCGGTCGTCGACGTCGGCGGGCCAGGTGTCCACGATGGCCTGTCGTGCCGCCTCCGGCTCGAAGTCGATGCGGGCGTCGGGAAACGGCTCGAGCAGCGCCGCACGGATCTCGGCCGCCGACGGACTGAAGGCGCCGATGTTGTACACGCGCGTCGTCAGCGCCCGCGGGTCGGCGAACGTCAGTGCGAGCAGCGCGTCGACCGCGTCGGGCATGGTCATGAACGGCAGCCTCGTGTCCGCGCGAACGAAGCACGCGTACGGCTTTCCTTGCGCGGCAGCGTGGATCATCTCCGGCGCGTAGTCGCTGGTGCCGCCGGACGGAAGGGTCTCCGCGGACACGAGGCCGGGGAATCGAATGGAGCGGAAGTCGATCCCCGGCTCCCCCCGCTCGAGTGCGCGGCGCGTGAAGTAGGAGCCGAGCGTCTCGCAGTAGAGCTTGTTGATCCCGTACATGCCGGACGGGCAATTCCAGTCGTTCTCCTTCACCGCGCCGGCCGCCTCCTTGGCCCGCGCGTCGGCGAGGCCGTAGACGGCGATGCTGCTGGGAAAGAAGAAGCGGACGCTCCCGCCGCGGACGCGAGCTTCATCGCGGGCGCGCCGGAACAGCGACACGGTACCGTGGGTGTTCACGTCGTAGGCGAGATCCGGGTCCCGCTCGGCCTTGGTGGAGAGCACCGCGGCGAGATGGAAGACGATCTCGGGGTGGTGGCGGCGGAACAAGTCGTCCAAGACCTCGGCGTCGAGGATGCTCGCCGTGACGGTCTCGGCGCACCACGCGGACTGCGCGGCCTCGAGCGGGACCAGGTCCAGCGAAACGATGTCGTATCCGCGGTGCTCGAGGGCGGGCAGGAGCAGGTGCCCCATCTCTCCGCTCGCTCCCGTGACCAGCGCAACGGGTCGGCCCATGTCCCCTCCTGAGGTCGCGATCGGGGGACAGGATAGCAGCAACTCGCGCCCGGTCCAGGGCCCTCGCGCGACCTCTCCCGCGGAACGGGATGGGGGTCTTTCCGGCACGTCCGCCGCATGCTACTTTATCCCCCAAGCCACCTTCTCGCCGAAACATCCCGAACGATGCAGACGCCGTGTCGCGTCGGCCGGGCGACCCCAGGCCGGAGGGTTCGGGGAGGGGAAATTCGCTCGTTCTCCACGCGGGAGTTCCCCAGAGGAATGACCGACCTCCGGGAGTCCGACCCGGGGGATGAGGACAAGGAGGCATCGAATGGCCGTACGACGCATGATCACCGTGGATGGCAACGAGGCCACCGCCTCGGTGGCCCACCGCACCAATGAGGTGATCGCCATCTACCCGATCACTCCCTCGTCCAACATGGGCGAGTGGGCGGACGAGTGGTCCGCACAGGGGCGCCGGAACATCTGGGGTACCGTCCCCGACGTGATCGAGATGCAGTCCGAAGGAGGCGCGTCCGGGGCGGTGCACGGCGCGCTCCAGGCGGGCGCGCTCACCACCACGTTCACCGCGTCCCAGGGACTCCTGCTGATGATCCCCAACATGTACAAGATCGCGGGCGAGCTGACCGCGTACTCGATGCACGTGTCGGCTCGCACGCTGGCCACCCACGCCCTGTCGATCTTCGGGGACCACTCCGACGTCATGGCCTGTCGGCAGACCGGGTTCGCGCTGCTCGCATCGGGCTCGGTGCAGGAGGCCCACGACCTCGCCTGCGTCTCGCAGGCCGCGACCCTGAAGTCCCGCGTCCCGTTCCTCCACTTCTTCGACGGGTTCAGGACGTCGCACCAGGTGGACAAGATCGAGGAGCTCTCGGACGACGACCTCCGCGCGATGCTCGACGACGATCTGATCCGCGCGCACCGGGGACGCGCGCTCACGCCGGACCGGCCGGTGCTCCGCGGCACGGCGCAGAACCCGGACACGTTCTTCCAGGCCCGAGAGGCCTGCAATCCGTACTACTCGGCCTGCCCCGGGATCGTCCAGGAGACGATGAACCGGTTCGGCGCGCTCACCGGACGCGGCTACCGCCTCTTCGATTACGTCGGCCATCCCGAGGCGGAGCGCGTCCTGGTGCTGATGGGGTCCGGGGCGGAGGCGGCCCACGAGACCGTCGAGTGGCTGATCGCCCGCGGCGAGAGGGTCGGCCTCGTGAAGGTCAGGCTGTACCGTCCGTTCTCCCTCCGCGACTTCGTCGCCGCGCTCCCCCCGACGGTTCGCTCGATCTCGGTCCTGGATCGGACCAAGGAGCCGGGCGCGGTGGGCGATCCGCTCTACCTCGACGTCGTCACGGCGCTCCGCGAGGCGCGGGACGACGGGTTCTCCACGTTCGACCGGGAGCCGCGGGTCGTCGGCGGGCGCTACGGCCTGTCGTCGAAGGAGTTCACTCCCGCGATGGTCTCGGCGGTGTTCGCCGATCTCGCGACGGAGAGGCCTCGGAACCACTTCACCATCGGGATCACCGACGACGTGACCCACACGTCGCTCCCGTACGACGCCCGCCGCGACATCGAGCCCGACGACGTCGTCCGCGCGGTGTTCTTCGGCCTCGGCGCCGACGGGACGGTGGGAGCGAACAAGAACTCGATCAAGATCATCGGCGAGGAGACCCCGAACTACGCCGAGGGGTACTTCGTCTACGACTCCAAGAAGGCCGGGGCCATCACGATCTCGCACCTGAGGTTCGGCCCGCGCCCCATCCGTTCCAGCTACCTGATCCGGAGCGCGAGCTTCGTGGCCTGCCATCAGTTCGTGTTCCTCGACAAGTACGACATGCTCGACCTGGCCGCTCCCGGCGCGACCTTCCTGCTCAACTCCCCGTTCGGCCCCGACGAGATCTGGGACGAGCTGCCCCGGGAGGTCCAGGAGGAGGTCGTGGAGAAGAAGCTCAAGTTCTACGTCATCGACGCGTACAAGGTGGCGAAGGACACCGGGATGGGAGGCCGGATCAACACGATCATGCAGACCTGCTTCTTCGCCATCTCGGGGGTCCTCCCTCGCGACGAGGCGATCGACAAGATCAAGCAGACCATCGAGAAGACGTACGGGAAGAAGGGGAAGGAGGTGGTGCGGCGGAACTTCGAGGCCGTCGACCACACCCTGGCTCACCTCTACGAGGTGGCGGTCCCGGCTCGGGTCACCGCGAAGCGCTCCCGCCCCCCGATCGTCGCGGACGAAGCGCCCGACTTCGTGAAGCGCGTCTCGGCGGTCATGATCGCCAACAAGGGCGACCTGCTGCCGGTGAGCGCGTTTCCCGTGGACGGCACCTGGCTCACCGCGACGAGCCAGTGGGAGAAGCGCAACATCGCCCTCGAGATCCCGGTGTGGGATGAGGCGATCTGCATCCAGTGCAACAAGTGCGCGCTGGTCTGCCCCCACGCGGCGATCCGCGCGAAGGTGTACGAGCCCGGGGAGCTCGACGGCGCGCCACCCTCCTTCAAGTCCACCGACTACCGCGCGTCGGACTTCAAGGGGCTGAAGTACACGATCCAGGTGGCGCCGGAGGACTGCACCGGCTGCAACCTGTGCGTGGAGATCTGCCCGGCGAAGGACAAGTCGAACCCGAAGCACAAGGCCATCGACATGGCGCCGCAGATGCCGCTCAGGAAGAGGGAGCGCGACAACTACCGCTTCTTCCTCGACCTGCCCGACCCGGACCGGACGAAGGTCAAGATCGACAACAAGGGGACGCAGTTCTTCCAGCCGCTGTTCGAGTACTCCGGCGCGTGCGCCGGATGCGGCGAGACGCCGTACGTCAAGCTCCTGACCCAGATGTTCGGCGACCGGGCCCTGATCGCGAACGCCACCGGCTGCTCGTCCATCTACGGTGGCAACCTGCCGACGACGCCCTACGCCGTCAACCGGGACGGGCGCGGTCCCGCGTGGTCCAACTCGCTGTTCGAGGACAACGCGGAGTTCGGCTTCGGCTACCGCCTGGCCATCGATACCCACGTCCGCCAGGCGCACGACCTTCTCCGCAAGCTCGGGGAGGCCATCGGCGACATCCTGGTCGGCGAGCTGATCGGTGCCGATCAGACGGGCGAGGCCGGCGTCGCGGTCCAGCGGGAGCGGGTCGAGGCGCTCAAGGCGAGGCTCAGGCTCGTCGAGGGCGCGGAAGCGCGCCGCCTCGAGACGCTGGCCGACTACCTGGTGAAGAAGAGCGTCTGGCTCGTGGGAGGGGACGGCTGGGCGTACGACATCGGGTACGGGGGCCTCGACCACGTCCTGGCGATGAAGCGCGACGTCAACGTCCTGGTGCTCGACACGGAGGTCTACTCGAACACCGGCGGCCAGCAGTCGAAGGCGACCCCGCTCGGCGCCGCCGCCAAGTTCGCCATGGCGGGGCGAGAGATCGGCAAGAAGGACCTCGGCATGATGGCCATGGGCTACGGCCACGTGTACGTCGCCCGGGTCGCCTTCGGGGCCAAGGACGCACAGACGGTCAGGGCGTTCCAGGAGGCCGACTCGTATCCCGGCCCGTCGATGATCATCGCGTACTCCCACTGCATCGCCCACGGTTACGACCTGGCCCAGGGCGTCAACCACCAGAAGGCGGCGGTGGACTGCGGGATCTGGCCGCTCTACCGGTTCGATCCGCGGCGAATCGCCGAAGGCCAGCCGCCGCTCCTCCTGGACTCCGGGCCGCCGAAAGTCGGCGTCGCGGACTACATGCGCAGCGAGACCCGCTTCCGGATGGTGGAGAAGATGGACTCGGCGCGCTTCAAGCGCCTCCTCGACCAGGCGCAGCACTTCGCGGCGCAGCGCATCGCGGTGTACCAGCAGCTGGCAGGTCTCACGGTTCCGGCGGCGTCCGCCGAAGAGGCGGCCGTCACGGCCGCGGACAAGTAGGAGGAGCCCATGGATCTCCGCACGGACTACCTCGGCCTCACGCTTCCGCATCCCCTGATGCCCGGGGCGTCGCCCCTGGTCGACGACCTCGACACGGTGCGCCGGCTGGAGGACGCCGGCGCCTCCGCCATCGTGATGCACTCGCTCTTCGAGGAGCAGGTGGTGGGCGAGCAGCTGGCGGCCTCGCGCCACATGGACACCCACGCGGAGTCGTTCGCCGAGGCGCAGACGTACTTCCCGGCCTCGGACGTGTTCGCGCTGGGCCCGGACGAGTACCTCGAGCACCTCCGCAGGGTCAAGGTGGCGGTGAAGGTCCCGGTGATCGCCTCGCTGAACGGGGTCACCGAGGGCGGGTGGCTGCAGTACGCCCGGCTGATGCAGGAGGCCGGCGCCGACGCCCTCGAGCTGAACCTCTACTACCTCGCCACCGACCCGGACGAGACCGGCCAGGTTCTGGAGCAGCGGGCGGAGGACATGCTCCGCGCGGTGAAGGCCAGCGTGCGGATCCCCGTCGCAGTGAAGCTCTCCCCGTTCTACTCCTCGCTGGCCCAGTTCGGTCGCCGACTCGACGTCGCCGGCGCCGACGGCCTGGTGCTCTTCAACCGCTTCTACCAGCCGGACATCGACGTGGAGCAGCTCGTCGCCGTTCCTCGCCTCGAGCTGTCAGACTCCTCCGAGCTGCTCCTCAGGCTCCGCTGGCTCGCGGTCCTTTCGGGACGGATCAAGGGCTCCCTGGCGGTGACCGGCGGCGTGCACACGGCCCTCGACGCGATCAAGGCGGTGATGACCGGGGCGCACGCGGTCCAGCTGGTCTCCGTGCTCCTACGGAACGGCGTCTCCCACCTCGGCACGCTCCGCGACCAGATGGCCGCCTGGCTCGAGGAGCACGAGTACGAGTCGCTCCGGCAGATGCAGGGGAGCATGAACCTCGTGCGGTGCCCCGATCCGAAGGCGTTCGAACGGGCGAATTACGCACGGATCCTGCAGGGGTGGGAGGGGTAGGGGAGGCCAGACTCGCGGCGGGTCCTTACCGGTGAGCAAGCGGGGGCTCCGCCCCCGCTCCCCCGCAACCAAGAGATGGGACGGCAGAGGACTGCCGTCCCATCTCTTGGTTCCTACTCTCGGACTCGCATGGTCAGGCGGCCTGCCGGAACTTCATCGAGCAGCCGAGCGACTTCGTCTCCCGGACCGCCGGCTCCTTCCCCGCAGCCACCGCGGTGAGCGCGTCGGCGAGGTAGTGGGACTTCACCTTGTCCGGCTCCTTCGCGTTGTCGTCCACTGTTCCCTTGTACACGAGGACGCCCCCGGCGCCGAAGAGGAACACCTCGGGGGTGTGGGACGCGCCGAAGGCTCGCGCCACTTCGGAGCTCCCGTCGACGACGTAGGGGAACCGCATTCCGCGCTCCCGCGCTCTCCTCTGCATTTCGTCGAACGAGTCCTCGGCGTAGGCCGCCGGGTCGTTCGAGTTGATCGCGATCACCCCGAAGCCCTTCGAAGCCCAGGTGTTCCCGATCTCGACGATCCTCGTCTCCCACGCCTTGACCCAGGGGCAGTGGTTGCAGGTGAAGATGACGAGGGTCCCTTTCTCGCCGCGCACGTCGGCGATCGAGACCTCGCGGCCGTCGACGCCCTTCATCTTCACGTCGGCGGCCGGCGCCATGGCGCCCAGGGACAGGCTCTTTCCCGCCTCGGCGGCGCTAGCGGCGCCAAGTCCGACCACGACCGCAAGAAGGCACGCCGTCGAAACGAACACGAAGAAGCGGCTTCGCTTCATGGTTTCTCCTCGGTTGGGGCGGGGGATTCGTCCCGCCCGGTCAAGACCTCGGTCACCCGGCGCTCCAGGGTGGCGTAGTCCGCCTTGCCTTCCCAGAACCCCCGGGGGCGTCCCGCCCGATCATAGAGGAAGGTCGCCGGAAGCGCACCCGACCAGCGCGCGTCCAGCCCGTCGATGAACTCCATGTCGCCCCCGTCCTTCATGAACGAGGGGAAGTCGACGCCCTGCGCCGCCAGGAACCGGACCACCGACGCTCGGTCGGAGTCGAAATCCCCCGAGACCAGGACGAGCCGCAGGCCGCGGCCCAGAAAGCTCCGGCGGAGCTTCATCAGGTCGGGGAACTCCTCCCTGCAGGGTAGGCACCAAGTGGCCCAGACGTTCACGAGCACCACGGACGCTCCGGGCCGGCGGACCTCGTCGAGGACCCTCGGCGCGGTGGCGGGGATGAGCTCGACGTCGCGTCCCCGCACGGGGCCGGACGCTCCCCCCGGGGGAACGAGCGTCCCGCGGCACGCGACGGCCGAGAGGACGCACGTCGCGACCGCGCCCAAGACCGCCCCCCGTCCGCGGCGCGTTGAGTCGACGATGCTGCCGAACGTCATTCGATCCTCCGGAGTCCGATTCTATCCGGGTGATGCCGAATGGGCCGCACGTCCCTCGCGGGGTCGAGGCGACGGAAGGCGGTCGGTGTAATATGGATGGCGGTTGTCCCTTTTCAACCTGGAGGACACGATGCTCGACCATTCGCTGAGCCTGGCCGCCGCGGCGGTCCTCTTCCTGGGTGTCGGCGCCTGCGCCACCTCGGCGAGGGCCGATCTCAAAGCGGGCGATCCGGCCCCCGCGTTCGATCTCAAGGGGTCCGACGGGAAGACCCACCGTCTGGCGGATTACCTCGGGAAGCGAGCGGTGGTGCTCGCCTGGTTTCCGAAGGCGTTCACCGGTGGCTGAACCGCCGAGTGCAAGTCGCTCCGTGAGAGCGGGGATGCGATTCGCGCCTTCGACGTCGCCTACTTCGCCGCGAGCGTGGACGACGCCGAGACCGACAGGAAGTTCGCGGAGTCGCTGGGAGTCGATTTCCCGATCCTGGCCGACCCGGACAAGAAGGTCGCCGACGCGTACGGCGTGCTCATGCCGGGCGTCCGGCTGGCCAAGCGCTGGACGTTCTACATCGGTGCCGACGGGAAGATCCTCTACGTCGACACGAGCGTGAAGCCGGCGACCGCCGGGCGCGACGTCGCCGCCCGGCTGGCGGAGCTCAAGGTCGCCAAGAAGAAATGAGAGGCAGCGAAACGGGAGGAAGGGAGGCGTCCGACATGACCAGGGTTCTCGCGCCGATCGCGATGTCCGCGATCCTCGCCGGCGCGGCGTACGCCGGCGTCAAGTCCGAGAAGGTGGAGTACAGGCAGGGGGACGCCGTTCTCGAGGGTTATGTCGCCTGGGACGACTCGATCCAGGGCAAGCGTCCCGGCGTCCTGGTGGTGCACGACTGGATGGGGGTCGGCCCCTCCACGACGTCGAAGTGCGAGCAGCTCGCGAAGCTGGGGTACGTCGCGTTCGCCGCGGACATCTACGGGAAGGGGGTCCGTCCGGCGGACACCAAGGAAGCCGGGCAACTGGTCGGGAAGTACAAGGGAGACCGCACGCTCCTGCGCGCCCGGGCCGCCGCCGGCCTCGACGCGCTCCGAGCGAACCCGAAGGTCGACCCGAAACGGATCGCCGCCATCGGCTTCTGCTTCGGCGGGACCACGGCGATCGAGCTGGCGCGGAGCGGCGCGGACCTCGCCGGGGTCGTGAGCTTCCACGGAGGGCTCGACTCGCCGGCGCCCGCCGACGGAATGAACATCAAGGCGAAGATCCTGGCCCTCCACGGCGCCGATGATCCGACGATCTCCGCGGAAAATCTTGCCGCGTTCGAGAACGAGATGCGGAAGGCGGGCGTCGACTGGCAGCTGGTGGAGTACGGCGGCGCCGTCCACGCCTTCACGAATCCGGCCGCGGGCAACGACAACTCCAAGGGTGCAGCCTACAACGAGCGGGCCGACCGGCGATCCTGGGCGGCCATGAGAGACTTCTTCGCGGAGATCTTCAAGTAGCCTCCTGAGTGGCGTATATTTCCCCCCACAGCATACCTGCGCTTCGAGGAGGGGATCCGCCCGTGGAGAGGCGGCTCGCCTCGCTAGAAGTCCAGAGGGGGGCCTATCCATGACACCACCTGGAACCACCACCCACCGCGGTCATCGGCTAGCGCTCATCGGCGTTCTATTGCTCGTGGCCGTCGCCTGCAGCGGCGGCGGCAGCAACGACGTCGCGGGTCCGGAGAACACCGTCGCGGTCATCGTGCACGGCAGCGGCCAAGTGACGTGCAACGAGAGTGCTCAGCTCGTCTGTCCCGGGACCTGCGGGCCGATGGACTGGACACCGGGCATGACGGTGCACTTGACGGCGACTCCCGACAATGGCGCGACGTTCGGAGGCTGGACCGGGTCCTGCACGGGTGCGGACCCGAACGACTGCGCGTTCGTCGTGAACGGCCACATGGTGGTGACCGCGACCTTCAACTAGCCCCGAGCCAAGCGGCGGTCCAGCTAGGGCACCGTGAACGCCACCGCCGGGTACCCGACGAAGTGATACAGGTTTGCCGGGGCGGTTGGGCCGAGCTCCACGTCGCGCACCGGGAGCTCGGGGGCGCCGACCGACGTCGCGTAGGCGATCGGGTGCCCGACCGGCGTGCCCTCACCGAGCGAGCGCGCCGTGTCCTCGAGGAGCAGGAGGCCGAGCGGTAGAGCGAATCGGCCGCACCAGGTCAGCCGGTAGTCGTCGGGCTGCTCCGGGTTCACGAACTGGCCGTAAAGCCGCCGCACCTTCTCGACGGATACCGGGCCCGACAGGGGGCCGCGGAGGATCGCGCGGTCCTGCTCCGCCGCGCGGACGTAGGCGTCCACCCCGCCTTCCCCGAACGGAGCGTACTTGAAATCCGGTCCGTAGTGCACGGCATCGGTCGAGATGGCGATCGCCACGTCGCGCCCGAAACGCCACCCGCGCTTTTCGAGGCTCGAAGCCAGCGCACGGCCGAGGTGGTCGGCGAGCTCCAGGAGGCGCGGGAAGCCGGCGGCGGGAACGATGATCGGGACGATCTCGAGGTCGGGCCGGGCGTGGCGGAGCCAGAACACCAGCGCTTCGAGGGAGTGCTCGCCGTCGTGCATCGCCGCGTCCTGCACCACGTCGTCCTTCGGCAGCGCCGCCAGCAGATCCTCGCGGAGGGGAGAGACCGGCACCTCGCCGTCGGGGGTGCGCCAGGTGCGGTAGGGGTCGAACACCAGCCGGTCGTGCGCTCCGAACCGCCGGTACTTGTGGAACACGCCCACGAGGACCACGGTGCGCGCGGTCAGCAGAGGAAGCACCCGGCGGTACACCCTCCCGGCGTACAGGTAGTCGTCGTGGGGGCAGATGACTCCCGCGACGCCAGGGGCCGGAGCCTCGCCGAGGCGCTCGGGGGCGGGCGGCGCGGCGGACAGCTCCCACACCCTGGCCATCTGCTCGGCGTTGGACGCGTAGCCGACGACGTCCTGCTGCCCCCGCACGTCGTTCCGGGACGGAATCCCCATGCCCTTGCGGACCTCCTCGAGCGACGGCGGGACCGGCCGGGGCGGAGCGGAGACGGCCTGGGCCAGGAGCGGAGTGGAAGCTGTGGCGAGAGCCATGACCACGACGAGCTTGAGCATCGAGGCCTCCGACGGCGGCGATCGCGTTCAGCCGCGGGGGCCGCCGATGATCAGCACGCCCGTCCCGTCGATCCGGTCCTGCTTGAGGCGGACCAGAGCCTCGTTGGCGTGCTCCAGGGGGAACGTCGTCACTTCCGGTCGGAGCGGGATCTCCGCGGCCTCGCGCAGGAGGTCCTCGCCGTCGGCGCGGGTATTCGCCTCGACGCTCCTGAGATTCTTCTCGTGGAAGAGGAACTCGTCGTACGCCATGGACGGAACGGGCGTCATGTAGATGCCCGCCAGCACCACGGTGCCGCCCCTCCGAACCGAACGGAGCGCCCTAGGCACGATCTCCCCGACCGGCGCGAACACGATGGCCGCATCGAGGGGAACCGGAGGAGCGTCGAAGGCACCGCCCACCCAGACCGCCCCCATCCGGCGGGCGAGTTCCCGGTGGCTCTCGCCGCGCGTGGCCACGTGGATCTCGCACCCCCGGTGCCGCGCGATCTGCAGCACGACGTGCGCCGACGAGCCGAACCCGTAGAGCCCGAGCCGTCCCCCCGCGGGCACGTCGCTGCGCCGGAGCGCGCGGTAGCCGATGATCCCGGCGCACAGGAGCGGCGCCGCCTCGAGGTCCGAGAACGCTTCCGGGAGCCGGTAGGCGTAAGCCTCCGGGACCACCGCCAGCTCGGCGTACCCGCCGTCCGCGTGGTAACCCGTGTAGCGGGACAGCTCGCAGAGGTTCTCCGATCCCGACCGGCAGAAGGCGCACGCGCCGCAGGTGCTCCGGAGCCAGGCGATCCCGACCCGCTCCCCGACGACGCGCCGGGTGCAGCCGGGACCCAGCCGGTCCACCGTCCCGACGACCTGGTGGCCGGGGATCAGGGGAAGTCGGCGCGCCGGGAGTTCCCCCTCGATCACGTGCAGGTCGGTCCGGCAGATCGCGCACGCCCGGACGCGCACCCGGACCTCCCCCGCGCCCGGCTCCGGGTCCTGGGCGTCGGAGGGCTCGAGGGGGCGCTCGGCGATCGGCGCGTTGGCGTGCAGGACCATCGCCCGCATCGCGCTCAATACCCTCCGTCGCCGAGGTCGACCTTCCCGGCGAACCGTCGGTAGGTGAACACGAAGTACCCCGCGACCAGCATCATGCCAGGGATCCACCAGGCGAGGCCGATCCGGAGACCGGCGGCCGGCGCGGCCGCGTTGTGGACCGTGAGCCCGCGGGACGGGTCGGTCGTCGACGGGAGCACGTACGGGTAGAGGCCGAACGCCGCGCTGGTGAGCATCCCGACGATGTAGGCGCTCGACGCGAGGAAAGCCGCCGCATCCCGCTCGTGCGCGGCGAACCAGAGTACCGCGACGAGTCCCCCGAGCGCGACGATCGGGAACGCGTATCCCCACGGCCGCGCTGTGAGGCTGTGGGCGATCTGGGGCTGTACCCACATCGTGAGGAGGGTCAGGATCACGGTGAGCGCGGCCGCGGCCCACCAGGCGGCATCCACCGCCCGCCGCGCGCGGACCGCGAGAGCGCCCGCGGTCTTGAGCGCGATCCAGAGCGCGCCGTGCAGCGCGAGCGCGGCGAGCGCGGTGAGGCCGGCCAGGACGGTGTAGAAATCGAGCACGCCGGGATTGGCCCCGGGCCGGAAGTCGGTCCAGAGCGGCACGAAGAAATGTCCCTGCGGGTCCAGGGGGACGCCGCGAACGACGTTCCCGAGCGCGGCGCCGAAGAACACGGCGAGCAGCGCGCTCGAACCCGAGAACGTCACGTCCCAGAACGGACCCCAGACGCGGCTGTCGATGTGGTTGCGGAACTCCACCGAGATCCCGCGGAGGATCAAGAGCCACAGCACCATCATCAGGGGAAGGTAGAAGCCGCTGAAGCCGGTGGCGTAGAGCGCGGGGAAAGCGAAGTAGAGCGCGCCGCCGCCCGCCAGGAGCCAGACCTCGTTCCCGTCCCACACGGGCCCGATGCTCCTGAGCACGAGGCGGCGCTCCTCGTCGGTCCTCCCCAGCACGAGGTGTAGGATCCCCGCGCCGAGATCGAGTCCGTCGAACACGACGTACATCGCCACCATCATCGCGACGAGGCAGAACCAGAGCGTCTCCATGTCGACTCTCAGCTCCGGCGCAGGTCCAGGGAGCCGCCGGCGGGCTCGGGACCGTGGGCGATCTCGCGTCCGATGAGGTACACCGCCAGGATCCCGAGCACGGTGTACATCCCCGCGAACCCGATGAGCGTGAACGTGGCGTTGCCGGCGGAGACCGCGGTCGAATAGCCCTCCGCCGTCCTCATCAGGCCGTAGATCACCCACGGCTGGCGACCCACCTCCGCGGTGATCCACCCCGCGGTGTTCGCGATGAACGGGAAGGGGAAGGCGAGCATCAGGACCCAGAGCGCCGGCCGCGAGGCGTACAGCGACCCCCGGTAGAGCTCGAACGCCGAGAACACCATGATCGCGATGAAGATCGAGCCGAGCCCGACCATCACGTGGTAGGCGTAGTAGAGGAGCGGTATGTTGTCGGGCCAGCTCTCCGGCGGGAAGTCGTCGAGGCCCTTCACCTCGGCGTTCCAGCGCCGGTACGTGAGGAAGCTGAGCATCTTCGGGACGGTGAGCGGGTTGTCCAGGCGCCGCCGCTCGACGTCGGGCTGGCCGACAATCGCGAGAGGAGCGCCAGCCTCGGTCCTGAACAGGCCTTCCATCGCCGCGAGCGTCGCGGGCTGGTGACGGGCCACCATCTGTCCCTGGCCGTCGCCGGTGGGGAAGACCTGTAGGAGCGAGGCGATCGTCCCTGCGATCACGCCGAGCCGAACGAACAGCTTGCCGTACCCGCCGTGGCGCTCCTGGAGGAGGTACAGGGAGCCCACCGCCGCCATCGCGAACGAGGCGGTGACCGTCGAGCCGGCCATCGTGTGGGCGTACTGCCAGAGCCCCCAGGGGTTCAGCAGGAGCCCCCCGAGGCTGGCGAGCAGGATCTTGCCGTCCGCGGCGACCGCGTGGCCGGCGGGGTGCTGCATGAAGGCGTCCGTGACGACGATGAAGTAGCCCGAGACCCAGGAGCCGAGGAAGACGAGGAAGGCGCTGGCGGTGTGGAGCCGCGGTCCGAGCCGCTTCTCGCCGAACAGGAACAGGCCGAGGAAAGTCGACTCGAGGAAGAACGCGAAGGTCCCCTCCATCGCCAGCGTTTGCCCGATCACGCCTCCTGCGGCCTTCGAGAACTCAGACCAGTTCGTCCCGAACTGGAATTCCAGCGGGATCCCGGTGACGACCCCCATCGTGAAGCTCACCGCGAAGACCTTCCCCCAGAAGCGCGCGGCCCGGTTGTGATCTTCCTCGCCGGTGCGGAGCGCCATCACCTTGAGGACGAACAGCAGGAGCGCGAGCCCCATGGTGAGCTGGGGAAACAGGTAGTGGAACGTCGCGGTGAAGGCGAAGTGGAGCCGGTGCACGGTGAGCGCGCTGTCCATGTCGGCCTCCTCCCCTCGGCGCTCAACCGACGGCTGTTGGCTGGGGAGCAGGGATTCGAACCCCGATTCTACGGTCCAGAGCCGCATGTCCTACCATTGGACGACTCCCCAGCAGGCTCCGGAGTGCGGGCAGATTATAGGAACCGCGTCCGACTCGGTCAAGGAAGCTTGCCGGATCGTCCGCCGCGTTGCTATCGTTCCCGCCGGCCGCCCGGACCCGTGAGCCGTCCGCTCGGGGGGGGCGAGGTCCTCGAAGAGGGCCCGGGAGACGAGCATGAGCGATGTGGTCCGCGTCCGGTTCGCTCCCAGCCCGACCGGATTCCTCCACGTCGGCGGGCTCAGGACCGCGCTGTACAACTACCTGTTCGCACGGCGGTCCGGCGGGAGATTCGTGCTCAGGATCGAGGACACCGATCGCAGCCGTCACGTCCCCGGCGCGGTCGAGATGATCATCGACTCGCTCCGCTGGGCGGGGCTCAAGTACGACGAGGGACCGGAGACCGGGGGACCGCACGCCCCGTACTTCCAGTCGGAGAGGCTCACGCACTATCGGGACGCGGCCGATCGTCTCGTCGCGTCCGGCCGGGCGTATCCCTGCTTCTGCACCGCCGAGCGGCTCGAGGCGATGCGCAAGGACCGCCGGAAGGACCAGCAATCCACGAAATACGACCGTCGATGCCTTCAGCTCCCGCCGCAGGAGGTCGCGGCGAAGAGCGCCGCCGGGGAGCCGTGCGTGATTCGGATGAGAATCCCCGACGAGCGGGCGGTGGTCGTCTCGGACATCGTCCGGGGCCGGGTCGAGTTCCTGACCGAGATCCTCGACGACCAGATCCTCCTGAAGTCCGACGGCTACCCCACGTATCACTTGGCGAACGTCGTGGACGACCACCTGATGGAGATCACCCACGTCATCCGCGGCGAGGAGTGGCTTCCCAGCACGCCCAAGCACGTGCTCCTCTACCGCCACCTCGGGTGGGACCCGCCCCGCTTCGCGCACCTGCCGCTCCTCCTCGGCGCCGACCGCTCGAAGCTCAGCAAGCGGCAGGCGGACGTGTCGGTCTCCGACTATCGCGCGCAGGGGTACTATCCGGAGACGCTGGTGAACTTCGTGGCGCTCCTCGGCTGGAACCCCGGGTACGACCGCGATTTCTTCACGCTCCCCGATCTGGTGGACGAGTTCACGCTGGAGCGCGTCAACAAGTCCGGCGCGATCTTCGACCTCGAGAAGCTCCGGTGGCTCAACGCGGAGTACCTGAGGCGGCGGTCGCCCGGCGAGCTGGTCGGCGAGCTGAAGCCTCTCCTCGATGCGAGGGGCGTCGCGGGGTTCGACGACGCGTATCTCCTGCGGGTCGTCGACCTGATGCGGGAGCGGATCACGTTCGTCCGCGAGATCCTGGAGAAGGCCGGCTGGTTCTTCGTCGACCCGGCCGGGTACGAGCCGGAGACCGTGGCGAAGCGATGGAGACCCGGGAGCCGCGACTTGCTGGCGAAGCTCCTCGCGTCCGTCGAGGCCGTGGCCCCGTTCGACGCCGCGTCGCTCGAAGCGGTCGTGAAGACCTTCGCGGAGCGGGAGGGAGTGAAGGTCAGCGACCTCGTGCACCCGCTCCGGCTCGCCTGCACGGGGGTCGGCGCCGGCCCCGGGCTCTACGCGCTGATGGAGACGCTGGGCCGGGAAGTCTGCGTGCGCCGTATCCGCACGGCCCTCGAAGCGCTGAAGTAGTAATTCTGAGGAAGTAACCGCAGATCGCGAGGGCCGATCCGCGGCCCTCGCGATCTGCGGTTGCGGGGTCCGGGGCGGAGCCCCGGCGGCTCCGGAGCTGCCGTGAGCCTCCGGGGGTTCCACCCCCGGCTCCATCTTGAGAGCCACTAGATCCGGCCGCGTTGTCGCCCTCTCCACCGCTGTCCTATAATCCCGCGCCACGTTCCGGGCATGCGACGTTCGAATTCCCTCGAGCACGGAGGTCGCGGTGAAGATCCACGAGTACCAGGCGAAGGCCATCCTGAGCCGGCACGGAGTGCCCGTGCCGAGGGGGGAAGTCGCGTTCACCCCCGCCGAGGTCAGGGAGATCGCGAACAAGCTGGGCGGTCGTGTCGTCGTCAAGGCCCAGATCCACGCAGGAGGCCGCGGGAAGGGGACGTTCAAAGACCGCGCGACGGGCGCTCCGGTGCTGCGCCCGGACGGGACCAAGCCGCTCGGGGGCGTCGTCGTCGTGGACGGCCGAGACGCCGCGGAGTTGGTCGCCCGGCGGATGCTCGGCAATGTCCTGGTGACGAAGCAGAGCGGGGCCGACGGGAAGGAGGTCCGCCGAGTCCTGGTCGAGGAGGCCATGGACATCGCGCGCGAGTACTACCTCGCGCTCCTCCTGGACCGGGCGGCGCGGTCGCTGGTGTTCATCGCGAGCGCGGAGGGCGGGACGGAGATCGAGGAGGTCGCGGCGAGCCGCCCCGACGCGATCCTGAAGGTGCCGCTCGATCCCAAGGCGGGCTTCTCCCCCTGGATCGGCCGCAAGATCGCCTTCGGCCTCGGGATGAAGTCCGATCTGGTGTCCCGGACCGGAAAGCTCGTGGGCGCCCTCTCGCAGGCGTTCACCGCCACGGATGCCTCCCTCGCCGAGATCAACCCCCTGATCGTCACGGGGGGCGGACGGGTGCTGGCGCTCGACGCCAAGATGAACTTCGACGACAACGCGCTCTTCCGCCATCCCGACGTGGCCGGCCTCAGGGACCTCGACGAGGAGGACCCCCTGGAGGTCGAGGCGTCGAAGTACGGCCTGAACTACATCAAGCTCGACGGGACCGTCGGGTGCATGGTCAACGGTGCCGGCCTCGCCATGGGGACCATGGACATCATCAAGCACCACGGGGGCAACCCGGCGAACTTCCTCGACGTCGGAGGAGGCGCGACCACCGAGACCGTCACCGCCGCGTTCGAGATCCTCATGAAGGACCGCGGCGTGAAGGCGGTCCTGGTGAACATCTTCGGCGGGATCATGAGGTGCGACGTCGTCGCGGAGGGGGTCGTCGCCGCGGCGCGAAAGGTCGGCGTCGCGGTGCCGATGGTGGTGCGGCTCGAAGGAACGAACGTGGAGAGGGGACGGGAGATCCTGCGGGACTCCGGCCTCACGTTCGTCGTGGCGGACGGGATGAAGGACGCGGCGGAGAAGGTTGTCGCCGCGGCGGCGGGGAGGTAGCGATGGCCGTCCTGGTGGGCACCGAGACGAGGCTCTTGGTCCAGGGGATCACCGGAGGCGAGGGGACGTTCCACACGCGCAAGGCGGTGGAGTACGGCACGAAGGTGGCGGCGGGGGTCACGCCGGGCAAGGGAGGGGCGACCCTGGACGGCATTCCGGTGTTCGACACGGTCGACGAGGCCGTGCGGTTGACCGGCGCGAACGCCAGCGTGATCTTCGTCCCGCCGCCGTTCGCCGCCGACGCGATCCTCGAGGCGGCGTCCGCCCTGATCCCGCTGGTGGTGTGCATCACCGAGGGGATTCCGACCCTCGACATGGTCCGGGTCATGACGTTCCTCGAGGGGAAAACGACGAGACTCATCGGCCCCAACTGCCCCGGGATCATCTCCCCGGGCCGATGCAAGATCGGGATCATGCCGGGGCACATCCACCGGCCCGGCCCCGTGGGCGTCGTCTCCCGCTCGGGCACCCTGACCTACGAGGCGGTGGACCAGCTGACCCGCCTCGGCATCGGCCAGTCCACCTGCGTCGGCATCGGCGGCGACCCGATTCCCGGCACGAACTTCATCGACATGCTGGCGCTGTTCCAGGCCGACCCGGAGACCCGCGCCGTGGTCATGATCGGCGAGATCGGGGGGACCGCCGAGGAGGAGGCCGCGGCGTTCGTGAAGGCGCACGTCACGAAGCCGGTGGTCGCGTTCGTCGCCGGTCAGACCGCCCCTCCGGGGCGACGGATGGGACACGCCGGCGCGATCATCGCCGGCGGGAAGGGGACCGCCGCGGAGAAGATGAAGGCGCTCCGGGAGGGGGGGATCGCGGTTGTTTTGACCCCGGCGGCGATCGGTGAAACCGTGATGAAGGCACTCGCAGAGCGAGGCGGGGAGACGGGATGACGCACCACGTTCAGAGGACGCTGGCGATCGTGAAGCCGGACGCCGTGGAGCAGCGCGTCGCCGGGAAGGTGATCGCGCGGATCGAGGCCGAGGGGTTCCGGATCGCGGCGCTCAGAATGGTCCGACTGGGCATGGCCGAGGCGGAGGGGTTCTACGCGGTCCACCGCGGCAAGCCGTTCTTCGCGAGCCTGACCTCGTTCATGTCGTCGGGGCCGGCCATCGTCGTGGTCCTGGAGAGGGAGGACGCGATCTCGAGGTGGCGCGAGATCATGGGCTCCACGAACCCCTCCAACGCTGCGCCGGGGACGCTGCGCAAGGAGCTCGCGACCTCCGTCGAGCGGAACGTCGTCCACGGCTCGGACGCCCCCGAGACCGCCGCGTTCGAGATCGCCTACTTCTTCGGCGGGGTCGATCTGCTGGGGTAGGCGATCGGCCTCCGGTCCCGGTTCACGCGGCAAAGAAAAGGGGGAGCCCCGGCGGGCTCCCCCTCGAAGTTCGATTGGTGCGACCGGGATTCTAGAAGCTCCACCTCAGCGACACGCGCGCGCTGCGCGGAGCCGCGTAGGTGTCAGCCCTGCCGTAGTTAGGATTCCGCGTGGCCTGACTGAGCTCCAGGACGTCGTCCCAGGTATCGCCTTCCTGGGTGTTGAACAGGTTGAACACGTCGAGACCCAGGTTGATGTTGCTGTTCTTCCAATGGGTCTTGAGATTGTAGGAGACGTGGAAGTCGATCGTGGTACTGTCCGGCGTGCGGCCACTGAAGTCGCGCTTCACCGTGGCGTAGCTGTAAAGGAACTGGTTGTTACCCGTGAGCGGGTTGGTGATGACCTCATCCACCTGCCCAGTGGTCGCCGAGGGCGGGTTGTACGGCGTGAACACCAGTTGCCCGTTCTGCGCCTGGCCGGTAGACATCTGGCTGGGCAGAGCCCCGATCCCATTTGACAGCACCAGGAAAGGTGCGCCGACCGCCGCCTCCGTATACTGCCCCGGGAATCCCGGGACCGGCACGAGGTTCATGCGTTGTAGCCAGGAGCCATACACCGGGTCGGTCCCCGGGACCTCCCCGACGCCAGGAAGTTGGTAGAAGTCGTTCGGGTGCACGAGCTGCGGGAACCGCGGCACACCCGTGGACCAGGTGAGAGCCGCGCCCATGCTGAGGCCGTTCTTGAACTGGTAGGTCGCGAACACTTTCAGGTTGTGCTTGACGTCGGTATTCAGCGGGCCGGCGATGAACTGCCCGTGCATCAGGGGCGAATCGGGAAAGTCGTAGAGCGACGTGATGTTCGGGTCGTCCTGGCCGTTGTCGTTCCTGAGGAGCCCCTCGTAGTTACCGATAAGCTGGCCGTAGCGGTATGACGCCCACATCACCCAGTTGTCAGAGAACCGCTTGTTGAAGATGACCTCGAAGGCGTCATAGTCGCGCCTCGGCTTGGGGAAGTCCGGGAAGCCGGGACCGCCGAGCTGGGCTATCGCGGAACCGCTGTTCTGGGACGGGTTGCCGAGGACGTAATTCCCGAAATCGTTCGACAGGTAACTCGGGTACGGATTGAACGTCGCTCCAGGGATGGCCTCGCTGCCCCAGTACAGATTATCGATCTCCTCCTGTGGGACGTAGGAGAAGTCCTCGATAATCCTACCGATGCGGCGGTGGATGTACCGGAGATCCACGCTCATATTCGCCGACAACTCCCGGGAGTAGCCGAGCAGCATCTCTTCCGTGTAAGGGAGCTTGGTCCCGCTCCAGACCTGGGTCGGGCTCGAGCCCGTGACGGTCAGGACCGCCTGGCAGAGCGCGGTCCCGCCGCCCGCGACCGGACAATTCGAGGTCGCGGCGGGCTGGGTCAGGTTCGCGTCGAGCCATCGCTGGCTCATGTCGACCTCGTTGGAGAACGCACGGTAGGCGAGGTCCTGGGTCAAGCGCTGAACCATCTTCGAGTAGTTAGCATAGACTTTGTGACGGCCGTCGCCGCGGACGTCCCACGTCACGCCGACGCGGGGAGCCCATTCCTGCGGGAAGGTCACGGCCTCGGGGTTTTCGGGCGTGGGCGTATTGGGATCCACCAGTCTGGCGCGGCTGACGGTCGTATTGCGGCTAATAAAGCTGAAGGGCAGCGCGAACGGGGCGCCGCCCGAGACGTTCTCCTTCGTGTGGCGCACGCCGACCTTCAGCGTCCAGCGGGGCGTGATAGACCAGGTGTCCTGAAGGAAGAAGTTGTCCTCGGTGTTGTGCGTGAGCACACCGAGAGGACTGGTCCGGGACCGCTGCACCGTATAAACCGGCACTGTCGACTCGTCAGGGAGTGTGGTTTGCTCGAAGGTCAAGAAGGCACCCGTTGTGCTCGGCTGTTGATAGTACTCGCCGCTCCAGACATACTTGCCGGATGCATCGTCGAAGACGCCGATCGGGAGGTTTTGGGTGAATGTCGGACCGGTCTCTTTGCCCGCCTCGGTGTACTCCACTTTGTCCTGCTGCCAGCCGCCCTTGATCTCGTGGTTGCCGATCACGTACGTCAGCTTGAGGGCGTACTGGTCCACGTTCTCGTCGGTGTCCGGCGTGAAGCCGAGGCCGCCACTGACGAGGCCACCAGGTATGTCGAGATTCTCCAGCTCGAAGAGCTCCTGGGCCTGTTCCTTCAGCTTCGACTTGTGGCGCGCCACCAATCCGTCGACGAAGAAGTTCGACGTGATGGCTCCGGCGTACTTCAGCGAGACGTTGTTGCCGCCGTAGTCCAGCTTGGAGAACCCCTGCTCGCCGACGCGGCGAATCGCGGTGCCGAGCTGTGGCCCGAGCTTGCCCGTGGAGGGATCGCCGAAGGCGGTCACCTCGAAGCGATGGTTCGGGGTCATGTACCACGAGAACTTCGCCGCATAGTTGTCGTTGTCCCGCGTGCGGACCGCGGTGCGGCCGAAGCTCGTCTGGGCCGGGTCGTAGTAGACCTTCTCGCCGTCGACGATCGCGTAGAGCGCCGTCGGGTCGAGTCCGGTGCGCTCGAACGTGGTCTTGGTCTCGACCGGGTTGTACGCGGCGAACCAGAACAGCCTGTCCTTGAGGATCGGGCCACCCAGCGACAGGCCGATGTCCTGCTGCTGCCGGTCCTTGATGGGGACCGCGTCGGGGAACGTGTACACCAGCTTCCGCTCGCTCTCGAATGACGTCGGCTGGGAGTAGATCGCGACCTGGCCGGAGAGGTTGTTCGTCCCGCTCTTAACCACGGCGTTCACAACGCCGCCGGTGGCCTGGCCGAACTCCGCCTCGAAACCGGCTTCCTTGACCTCGACCTGGTCGATGAAGTCGTTGGTCACCCCGGACCCCAGCGAGCCGTACCGGCGGTTGTAGGAGCCGATGCCGCCGTAGCCGGAGTTCGTGATGTTGACGCCGTCCACCAGGTACGAGTTCTCGAGCCCGGAGGATCCGGAGATCGAGTAGTTGCCCGCCCCGGAGTTCAGCCCGCTCACCACGCCGGGGGAGAGAGTGAACATCGCGGAGAAGTTCCGGCCGAGCGGGATGTAATCCACCATGCTGCTCACAGAAATGGTCGCGCCCACGGACGTGTTCTTCATGTCCACGATGGGCGCTTCCGAGGTGACGGTGACCGTCTCGACCCTGCCACCGCTCAGCTTGAACGGGACCTGGGTGCGCTTGTTGATGTTCACCTGGACGCCGCTCTGCACGACGGTGCCGAAGCCGTGCGCCTCGGCCTTCACCAGGTAGGTGCCCGCCGGCAGGGACCGGACGGAGAAGCGGCCGTCCGCGTCGGAGACCGCGGTGTGGTGGCCCTGAGGTCCATCCACCGAGATCGCCGCCCCCTCGACCGGTCTGCCCTTGTCGTCCTTGACGACTCCCTCGACGATCCCCGTGGTCAGCTCTTGCGCGAATGCCCATCCGCACAGGAAACAGACCATGAAGGCGGCGAGGGCGACATGACCTCTACTCCATCGCCTCATGCTTTTCTCCTCCTCCTGGACGCGGGAAGCCAGCCCGGCATTCCCAGATTCGGTGCCTCCCCACGGTCCGCACCGCGGGTGATTGGCGACTCAAGGCTCCCTCCTCCCGGACCCTCCGAGCCTGGACGGGGACACACCATCCCCGCCTGTGGCCTGGACGCAGCAAGAAGCATTCCCCGGGACCCGGATCGCCGGGCGTCCTGTTTTCGTTGGCCTTGCAGCCTTGTTGCTGAAAGCGCGAACCGTGTGATGCCAACTATTTGGACGCATCCAACGGTTTGGACGGAACCATGACGGTGAGGGGTCGCTCTTGATGCGACGACGTCGCGGAAGCGGAATCCTTCGCGTCCACGCGCAGGACGTAAGCCCCTGTTCCAAGCTCACTGAGGTCGAGGCGCGCCACCACGTCAAACGCGCCTTCTTCCGTGGCCTGCTTGAAGTACGCGAGCTGCACCGGCGGGAGCACCTCGGCCCCACCGGCCGCGGGCGAAAGCACGTAGTCGAGGGAGAGTCCGCGGGGCATGGACGTGCCCGGGTCCATCGCGGCGTGATAGACGCGAAAGAACAACGTGACGGGCTTCGAGGGGTCGAGCGACGGCGACGACTCTCCCGCGACACGCCAACCGTTGGCGAGCTTGAACGGGTCCGCGGTGGCTCGGTCGACGGCGGCGGCGTCGGATCCACCGGCAGTGAAAACGTCCGCCACCAGGGGCGGGAGCGACGAGGCTTCTCCCGACATCGCGAGGCCCGAGAGGCGGAGGCCGCTCGATGCGAGATCGGGGACGGCGGCGGGCCCGAGCCAGGTCGCCTCGATGCCCAGCCCGTTCAGGCGGACCCAAGCTTCGAGGTCATAGCGTCCCGGCGCCACCTCGATGGCCTCCATGATTCGGAAACCGTCACGAAGCGCGTTCTCCATCGAGGGCTTGCCGGATACCCGGTACGAGCGCTCCTTCCGCGCGATCTCGACCCCCCCCGCGCGCACCACGACCCTCGTGGAGACGTCGAGCGAGAACCCGCCGCCGGGCGAGCGGATCGGAGCGACGGCGCCATCGAGGAACAATGGAAAGGTCAGCAGCGTCTTGCCGTCGCGGCCCGCGAACGGGACCGGCACGCAGCGGAGCCTGTGGGCGATCTCGCCTTCCGCCGTCGATGCGGCCGCCGGCCGCGCCGGGATCCGTGCCGCTCCGGGGCTCGAGGCGCCGGCAACCGCGGGCTGTAGGTCCCGAGTCCAGTTGTACCGGCCGCGGCGAGCGATGATCCGGACCCCTTTGCGGTTCGTCGAAACGTCGATCGATCGGTACCGGTCTCGCCGGGGAGGGGCGTCGGCGCTCGCCGCGCCGCCGAACTCCGGGGGACGCCAGCCGATCAGGTAGAAATGCCGTGTGTCGTCGTCGACCGCGCCGAACGACCGCTCGTAATCTCGGCCGGCAAGGAACCGGCCTCCGGACTCGTTGGAGAGGACCGCCAGGATCTGGTTCTGGGCCGACACCGAATCCCCGCCCGGGCCCATTCCGGTTCCCATCCTCTCCAAGAAGTCGGCGGGGAGCCCGAGTTGGTCGGCGATGACCCGGTTGCTCACGCCTTGGGTGACGTCCCCCAGGATCTTCTCCTCGCCGATGTCCATGCCGTAGATGGACGCCCGCGCCCGCTCGAGCGCCCGGATGGCCTCCCGGAACTCCAGCGTGAAACCGAGGTTCGCGGCTTCTTCGCGGGTCGGAACCAGCGGGAATCCGCCCGAGAAAAGGACCAGGGTCTTCCGCCCCGGCACGGGCTCGAGCGCCTGGGCGAGGGACGCGAGCGACATGTAGAACTGCCGTCGCTCGGCGGCCGCTTGGCTGGCGCCGAACTGCGCCTGGGTCAACAACCGGTCCTCGATTTCGGTCTTGTTGCCGAGGAGGCCGGTGCGAAGGGCGTTATCGGTGATCTGCTCGCCCAGCGACTCCCCGCCGAAGTAACGGATCTGCTCCAGCGCCTCGTCGAGGCCGGTCCGGTCCGACGTGAAGAAAGTGATCGCTCGGAGGAACGGGGACATCTCGTAGACCGCCGCCGCGTCCGTCGCGCCCATCTTCGTCCGCACGAACTCCTTCGCGGCGCGGCGCGCCTGCACGAGGCGCAGCGCGGACGTGTTGTTGTAACCGTCGAAGACCAGTACGAATCGGCGCTGACTCTCCCCGGGTCTCGCCGCGCCGCCGGCCGGTGCGAGTGGCGCCGACGGCATTGGAGGCTTCGAGGCGGCCTGCCGGTCGGGCTCCGCGGCTTCCCCGCCGGGCGCGAGTTCTGCCGGCGCGGCGGGGGCAGGTCCCACGAGATCGATCTCGTCGAAGCTGGCGATGGGAAGGACCTGGCCGTCCTCGCGGACGGTGAAGTCGTCTCGCGTCAACCCCTTCACGTGCCGCCCGCCGCGGTCCACCGCCACCACCTCGACCAGCACCAGAGAGACGGTGACCTTCTCGGTCAGTCCGGTCGAGCGCGGACCTTCCACCCGGGGCGCCGGTCCGGCGGCCGGCGGAGTCTCCCCCGCGGTGGACGCGAGCCCGAGAGCGACAGGAGACAGCGCGAGGAGCACCCGGGCGGCAAGGCGCCGACCCCCGGACCTGCGGCGTCCGTCCCGAGCTCTCTTCATGCGCCCGCGGCTCCCCGCCAAGGTCCGCTACGTCTTGTTGCTGATCTTCTTGATCAGCTCCTTGACCTCGGCCGCATCGGGCGCCTGAGGGGCCAGCTCGAGGTAGCGCTGAAGCTCCGACACCGCCTTGTCCAACTGGCCGAGGTTGACCTGGCAGTAGCCGAGCTGGCGGTGCGCGTCGGGCAGCTTCGGATCGAGCTCCACCGCGCGGGCGAACGCGACGGAAGCCGCCTCGGCGTTCCCACGGTTCCAGCTCTGCACGCCGATGTTGAATTGCACGTTGGCGTCGTTCTTCACGCTGTCGGGGGCGATCGCGAGCAGCGCCTTGACCTCGTCCTCCTTCCGCTGCCTCAGGTAGATCTCCAGGAGCTGGGTGAAGGCGACGTCGTTCGCGGGGTCGATCTCGATGACCTTGCGGAGGGCCTGGACCAGATCGTCGTCCCGGTGCATCTTCTTGGCCACCATGGCGACCCGGACGTACGCGTCCCGCTTGAGACCGTTGTCCTGGGCGGTCTCGGCCTCCTTGCGGTAGTCGGCGAGGGCGGTCTCGTCGTCCCCCTTCTTCTCGAGGATCGCCCCGCGCAGGAGGTGGGCGCCGGGGAATGTGTCCTCGGCGGCGATCGCCTTGTCGATCTCGGCTCCCGCGTCCGAGTCCTTGCCGTCCTGCAGGTCGAGGTAGGCCGCGAGGTACAGGAGCTTGGGATCGTTCGGCGCGGTCTCGAGGCTCCGGCCGATCTCCTTGCGCGCTTTCGCGGAATCCCCCTTCTGGACCAGGCCCACGAGGTCTCCGGTGCCCATGACCGCGATTCCGGTCCCGAACTCGCCGGACCCGCTCGTCGACGGCGAGAGCGTCATGTCGTAGATCACCGTGTCCGTGTCGCCCACGGTGATCGGGGGCAGCTTGGCGCCGGGCTCGAGAGGTCCTTTGAAGTCGAAGGTCTTCTTGTTGTCCTTGTTGCGAATGAGGATGTCCACCGCCGATACGCGCCACCCCTCGGCGGTGACGCGGATCGTGTAGTCGCCGCCGTCCACCATGGCGAAGAAGTACTGCCCCTTCTTCTTCGTCTTGGACTCGAGGGTCGGATCCCCCGGCGCCGAGGGTTCGAGCTTCACGACCGCGTCATTCACCGGCTCGCCGGACGCGTTGACGACCTTACCCGACACCTTGGAAGCGGCGTGGACCCGCGACGCGACGCTGCACGTGACGAGAAGGACGACGACGAGGGGCAGGGCACGCTTGTGCATCAGTTCACCTCGCGACGATCGGCCGTGGAAGCCATCCGGCCGGCGGCGGCTCGGGCCACGCGGCGGACGTGAATCTCCTTCAAGATCTCCTGCGGCAGGTCGCCCTCCGGCGCCTGGTTCACCAGGTTAGCACATCGTCCGGGCCGGGCGGCGGCGGCGGAC
Organism: Terriglobia bacterium; assembly: GCA_020073205.1. Classification (NCBI taxonomy): domain Bacteria; kingdom Pseudomonadati; phylum Acidobacteriota; class Terriglobia; species Terriglobia bacterium. Next base: position 55,165 of record JAIQFR010000005.1, on the reverse strand, counting down.
CGGCGCGGCTCGGAGGGGAGCGATTTTCTGCTAGCATCCCTCCGATGGCCAGCTTCCGCAGGCTCCTGCGGTACACGAAGCCCTACCTGGGCCAGATGGCCGCCGCCGCGCTGATGCTGGCGGTGGCCGGCGCGTTGATGTCCGCGGTGGTGGCGACCGTGAAGCCGCTGATCAACCAGGTGTTGGCGCCGGCGGCCGCGCCGCAGGCCGCGGCGCTGGCTTCCCCGGACGTCGCGGGGCCCGACATCCTCGCCAGGATCCGGACGTGGCTCCGGGCAGGACCGTGGTCGGCCTGGCTTCAGAAGGGCGCGTACGTCCAGGTCCCGGTCCTGCTGGTCCTGGTGTTCTTCGTTCGCGGGATCTTCCTGTACTTCGGCGAGTACCTGACCACCAAGTCCGGGGCGTCGGTGATTCGCGACCTGAGGGCGGACCTGTACGAGTCGGTCACCTACCAATCGCTCAAGTTCTTCCAGGCGAATCCGACCGGCGTGATCCTCTCCCGCATCCTCAACGACGTCCAGCGGCTCCAGTGGCTGACCACCGCGGTGTTCGCCGACCTGATCCGGGTCGGGACCATGGTCCCCTTCATGCTCGTCGTCGCATTCGTCCACGATTGGCGGGTCTCGCTCTTCGCCCTCGTGGTCCTCCCGCTCCTGGCCTGGCCGATGGTGCGCCTCGGCAGGCGGCTGAGACGCGCCTCGACCCGGTCGCAGGAGACCATGGCGGAGGCGGCGAGCCTCGTCTCCGAGGCGGTGGGAGGGGCGAAGGTCGTCCAAGGCTTCGCGATGGAGCGTTTCGAGATCGAGCGGTTCCGCGGGACCCTCGATCGGATGCTGAGGGCGGACCTCAAGGCCGGTCGGGCCGCGGCGCTGGCGCCGGCCGCGATGGAGATCGTCGGCGCGATGGCGGGTGCCGTCTTGTTCTACTACGCGGGGCGCCAGATCCACCGGGGCACGCTCGACGCGGGCAACTTCGCGGTGGTGCTGGCGTCTCTCGGTTTCCTGTTCATCTCCGTCCGCAAGCTCAACCAGCTGAACGTGTACTTCCAGCAGGCCCTCGCCGCCGCCAGCCGCGTTTTCGACATGATGGACCGCGAGCGCGACGTCCGGAACGCCCGGGAGGCGAAGCCGCTTCACCCGTTCCGGGGCGAGATCCGATTCGAGCGGGTGGATTTCGCCTACGAGGGCGAGAAGGTGCTCGACGGGGTCCGCCTCGTCCTCCGGAAAGGGGAGGTGGTCGCGCTGGTCGGAGCGTCGGGGTCGGGCAAGACCACCCTGGCGAACCTCGTGCCGCGCTTTTACGATCCGACGGCGGGAGCGGTACTCGTTGACGGGCAGGACGTCCGCGGCGTGACGCTCGCATCGCTCCGGTCGCAGATCGGCCTCGTGACCCAGGAGACGGTACTCTTCGACGACACGGTCCGGAACAACATCGCGTACGGCCGCGCCGACGCGCCGCTCGATCGGGTGATCGACTCGGCGCGTGCCGCCCACGCCCACGAATTCATCGAGGCCCTTCCCGACGGCTACGACACCATGCTCGGCGAGCGGGGCACGCGGCTCAGCATGGGGCAGCGGCAGCGGATCACCATCGCGCGCGCGCTCCTCAAGGACCCGCCGATCCTGATCCTCGACGAGGCGACGTCCGCTCTCGACTCCGAGTCCGAGATGCTCGTGCAGCAGGCCCTCGAGGTGCTGATGGAGGGACGGACCAGCCTCGTGATCGCTCACCGGCTCTCCACCGTGAGGAGGGCGGACCGGATCGTCGTGCTCCAGGAAGGCCGGATCGTCGAGGAAGGCACCCACCGCGAGCTGCTCGACCGGGGCGGCGTGTACGCCCGCCTCCACTCCCTCCAGTTCCAGGAAGCCCCGCCTTGACCCCGCTCCGCCCGGGACGCGCGGAGGTCCGGCGGGACCTCCTGGCCCTCGGGTTCGGGGCGGCAGTGCTCTTCTTCGTTTCCCTCGGGGCGCGCGACCTCTGGCAGCCGAACGAGCCCACGTACGGCCAAGCGGTCGTCGAGATGTCGAAACGCGGCGACTGGATCGTCCCGACGGTGAACGGAAGGGAGTTCGCCGAGAAGCCGGTCCTCTACTACTGGATGGCGCTGGCGGCCGCCGGCGCTCTGGGGGGCGTCGACGAGTTCGTGCTCCGGTTGCCCGCGGCGGCCGCAGGGGTGCTCGGCGTGCTGCTGACCTACCTCCTCGTCGTTCCCGGCGCCGGACGCAGCCGGGCGCGGCTCGCCGCGGTGCTCTTCGGCACGACCTACGGCGTCTACTGGAACTCCCGAGCCGTGCAGATGGACATCTTCGTCGCGGTGTCGACGCTGGCGGTGGTGCTGGCGGTGGTGCGCGTCGCGGACCACGGAGCCGCGCCGCTTCCGGGGTTCGCCCTGGCGGGGCTCGCGGCGGGGCTGGGATTCCTCGCGAAAGGCCCGGTGGCGTGGCTCGGCCCCGCGCTGGTGCTGCTCCCTTACCTTGCCGCGACGCGCCGCCTCGGAGCGCTGCGCTCGTCGTACGCCGCGGTGGGGGTCGCGGTCGGCCTCGCGGTGTCGATGCCGTGGCTCGCCGTCCTCTACATCCGGGGGGAGACCGGCTTCTTGCGGGAGATGCTCCTCCGCCAGAACGTCACGAGGTTCCTCTGGGCGTGGGACCATCGGGCGCCGTTCTGGTATTACCTCGAGTATTTCTGGATCGACATGGCGCCCTGGGCCTGGTTCGTGCCGCTGGCGGCGGCACTCCCGGGACGCGATCACGAGGAGCGACGGCTCGACCTGCTCGCATGGATCTGGGTGGCCGCGATCCTCGCCTTCTTCTCGCTCTCGGAGAGCAAGCGCAGCCCGTACATCCTCCCGATCGCGCCGGCGGTGGCGATCCTCGCGTCCGGGCTGGGCGACCGGCTCGTGGACGGCGCCCTGTCGAAGGCCCGCCGGATCGCTGCTCTCGTCCTTCTCGCCGCGGCGGGGCTCGTGGCCGCGGCCTGCGGGCTCGCGGTGCTCCTCCGGGTGGTGCCGCATTACCCGGAGGTCGCGTCCCAGGGCGAGGCGCTCGGCGGGCTTCTGATCGCCGGCGGGACGGCGATTCTCGCCGCGTTCGCCAGCCGCGCGCGCGCGCGCGCTGTGGCGCCCGCGGCGTTCCTCGCGCTCGTGCTGTCCCTCGAGATCCTGGCCGCGGTCTCGCTGTTCCCGGCGGCGAACCGCTTCAAGTCCGCCCGCCCGTTCTGCGAGCAGGTGATCGCGAGGGTCTCGCCGGAGGAGCCCCTCGCGTCCTATCGGTTCTGGGCCTGGCGGGCCAGCTACGCGTTCTACACGCACCGAGCGATCCCCAACCTGGAGTCCGCGAAGGATCTCGCGTCGTTCCTCGCCGCCGGGCGTCGGTCGTTCGTGATCGTCGAGGAGGCGGAGGTGACGGAGGCGAGGAGCGTGCTGGGCGGACGCGAGCCGTTGGTCCGGGCGGAGATCGGCGGGACCACCGCCTACCTCTTTTCGAGCCGTTGAGCGCGCGAACGCCCGGCGGCGCTCGAAGTCAGCGTCCGGGGGAAGTCGCCGCAGGAGCCTCCGTCGCGCCCTCTGCCCCCGTGCCGAGCTCCGTCGCCTGGATCGCGTAGGCGCGCCAAAGCATGAGGAGGGAGACCGCGAGGAGGCCGCCGACCATCCAGTGCTCGCGGTTCCTCAGCATTCGGTCCGACGACCATCCTGCCGACGCCCCCTCCGGATAAGGGCGGAGCGTCGGCAAGAGGGCCGGGACCGCGCGGAGGTAGCGCTCGAACGCCTCGCCGTGCCGCTCGCGCAGGCGAGCGGGCTCCACGCGCTCCTTCCGTCTCAAGTAATACCCGAAGAACACCGCGCAGCCGAGCACGAGCACGAGCCAGTTCGCGCCGTAGGGAAGCCGCGCCATGACGGAAAGACCGATGAAGATCAGGAGGCGGCCGAGATAGAGCGGGTTCCGCGTGAACCGGTACGGGCCCGACGTGACCAGTTCCTCGGTCTTGAGGAGGTGCCCCGCGGCCCAGAAGCGGATCGCCTCTCCCGCGAGGGCCGCCGCGAACCCCACGGTGACCGTCAAAGGCGTCGGGCGCGACAGCGCGAGCATCAGCGCGATCAGGAGGTAGATCGACGCGAGGCGCACGCGGAAGAGCGTCCGGCTGTACGTCGTCGCGCTCAATCGCGGATCCTCCGGGCAAATGGAGGGGAGCATAGCCCAGAAGGTAGCGAGCCGCACCCGGCGGGCGTCAGGGCCGCGGGGTCGCCGCGACGAGGCGCCGCGCGATCTCGAGGTTCCGCCTCGCTTCGGTCATGCCGGGACGGAGCCGGACCGCCTCCTCGAGCTCCGCGATCCCCTCGGAGAGCCGCCCGCCGCGCGCGAGGAGCGTCCCGAGGTCGTAGTGGGCGTCGGCGTCCTGCGGTCGGATCCTGAGGCCCTCCGCGTAACGATTCGCCGCCTCGCCGACGTGGCCGTCCCGCGCGAGCGCGTTCGCCAAGCCGAACAGGAGATCGGGATCCCGGGCGTCGAGCTTGAGCGCCGCCTCGTACTCCGCGATCGCGTCCCCGAGTCTCCCCGCTGCCGCGAGAAGTCCGGCCAGGGCGGCCCGCGCCGCCGCGGCGTCGGGGCGCTGCCTCACGGCCTCGATCAGCTCGGGGATCGCCTCCGATGCCCTTCCGCTGCGCGCCAAGAGGAGCCCGAGGTTCTCCCGCGCGCCGGCGTGGTCCGGCTTGAGGCGCAGCGTTTCCCGGAGGTGCGCGATCGCCTCCTCGGTCTCCCCGCGAGCCTGGAGCATCCCGGCGAGGTTGTTGTGGGCCATCCAGGCCGAAGGGTTCCGGGCGAGCGTGTCTCGCCAGAGCGTCTCCTCGTCTCGGAACGCGTGGGCCCGGCTCCAGGTCGCCGCCCCCAGGGCGAGGAGCAGCACCGCGGCCACGGCCCGCGGCAGCCAGGGAGGGACGTGCGCCCTCGCTCTCGCGGCGGCCCTGGCGGCCGACGCGGCGAAGAGCGCGATGGGTGCGGCGCTGGCGAGATACTGGAAATGATCGGCGACCCACGAGTACCGCATCGGATAGACGTTGAAGAACCCGAGCGCCGGGAAGAGCGCCACGAGGAACGCGGCGAACGCGACCCAGGGGCCCGCGCCGATGCGCTTCCTCGCGACGAACAGCCCCGCGAGAATTGCCGTCGTCGCGAGGAGTCCGAGCCACGCGACGGGGGCCCGAGCGCTCACGGTCCAGCGAGGGTAGACGAACGACAAGCCGGCCGGCCAGGCGAGCTTCGAGAGGTAGAACCACGGGACGCGTCCGGCGACGAGGAGCCGCTCCAGCGGGCCGAGCGACCACTCGGGCCCCTCGGCGCCGATCTGCTGCCGCTCGAGCGAGACGGTCGTCAGGCCGGCCGCGGCGCCGGCGAGCAGCATCGCCGACAGGAGCACGACCTCGCGCCGCCTCGGCCGGCCGCGCCGCCAGATCGTGAGGAGGCCCGCGATTCCCGGCAACGTCGCCGTGACCGACTTGCTCAGCAGGGCGAGGACGTACAGGAGCGCCGACAGCGCGCCGGCTCGCCACGGGTGGTGTCGAATCCGCTCCCCGGGCTCCCGCGCCACGAGGGAGAAGCGCAGCCACGCCAGGATCGCGCCCAAGGCCAGCGCTCCGGACAGCACGTTCTTGCGCTCGGTGATCCACGCCACCGATTCGACGTGGACCGGGTGGAGCGCGAACACCGCGGCGGCGAGGAGCGCGCCGGGCGCCTCGAGCGCCAACAGGACCCGCCACAGGAGGATCGCGCATCCCGCGTGGAGGACGATGTTCACGAGGTGATAGCCGAGCGGGGCGAGGCCCCATAGCCGGTGCTCGATCCAGAAGGTCGTGTGCGTGAGCGGGTAGTACTGCGGCGTCGCGGAGGGATCGAGCCAGATCCGTGCGAGCCCTCCGGCGTCGACGAGGGCCGCGTTCCGGGTCACGTGGTAGTCGTCGTCCCAGACGAAGCCGGCTCGGAGCGCCGGGAGGTACGCGACCAGCGCAACCGCCAGCAACAGGGCCGCTACCCTGGCCGGGGAGCGGGCCGCGCGGGACCCGGCACGCGTCGAAACGCCCGTGGCCATGGATCAACTCGCTCCGCGCCGGTACCGGCCGCGAAGGCGGTCCCAGACGCGGCGGAGCCGCCGCTCGCGCGCATGCCAAGCCGCCGCCCGGCTCCCGACCGCGGCCACCGCCTCGGCCTCCTCGCGGCCCGTCCATATCGCGCGGAGTCTCGCCAGCGCCACGAGGTCCTGGTCCCTGAGGCGCGTGAACGCCGCGCGGCGGATCCGGCCGGGACGATCGCCGAGCGTGAGCGCGGTGGCGAGGTCGACGACGTGAATCGAGCCGTCGGCGCCGACGAGGACGTCTCGGTGGTGGAGATCTCCCAGGGCGACCCCGCGCTCGTGGAATCCGGCGAGGATCGCGGCGAGCCTGTCGAAGAAGGCGTCGTCGAAGGGCTCGTCCCGGAGTTCCGCGAGAGTCCTCCCGTCGATCCACCGGAGGGCGATGGCGAACGGCCCGACGCGCCCGTAGCAGTCCGCGAGGCCCAGGAGCCCCCGTGCCGCGCGGTACGCCGCCTGCTCGCGCCGGGTGAAAAGACGACCGAGGGTATGTCGCACGAGGAACGGCCGCGCTCCGTAGTCCTTGACGGCGATGTCCAGGCCGTCGAGCCGGTACCGAAGCACGTCGGCCTTGGTCCAGTTCCGTCCCTCGATCCGCCCCAAAGGAGTCGCAGCCGCCAATCGGCGCAGGTCCACGCCGGACGGGAACGGTGTGCTAGACTCTGACACGGTCTCGAACACGGTAAGCTGCTGAAATCGCTGGGATTGTTCCTCTTGAAGCCTCCGGACTCGCCCAACATACCATCCCCGCACGGGTCCCACAATCGCCCGGCGGTCCCGCGACGCGCCCCTCGACGGGACGAGATCGCGGCGGCGACGGTTGGAATTCTCCAAAAGGGGGGCCGCGACAAGGCCGATCTCCTTCTCGTGAACGTGGGCGACGGCGTGATGGTGGTGAAGGATTTCGCGGCGAAGTCGCGTTGGACCCGCCTGCTCGGCCGGATCCAGATTCACCGTGAGCTCAAGGCCTATCGCTGGCTCGGGCGGATGCCCGGAATCCCCGCATTCGTCGGCGCGGTGGACGCCCTCGCGCTGGCGGTGGAGCGGGTCGAAGGGGAGCGCCTCCACGGCTCCCCGAACCCCAGGGCGAGGGGAGAGGACCACCTCCTCAAGCTGCGGGCGCTGATCGACCGCTTCCACGAGGCCGGCGTCGTGCACAACGACCTGCGCGGTCGGGAGAACCTCATGCTGAGGCCGGACGGGGAGCTGGTGCTGCTCGACCTCGCGGGGGCGATCTGCCTCGAGCCCGACGGTCTCGCGCACCGGCTGCTCTTCCGCGGGCTGGCCCTGACCGACGAGGCGGCCTACCTCAAGTGGAAGGAATTCCTGGCGCCGGGGAAATTCACCGCGAAGGAGGATGCGTTCCTGCGGCGCTTCCGCGTACTGCGGAGGCTGTGGCCGTTCAACCGCAAACATCGCCGTTCGACGGAGGCGCGAACGTGACGGAGCCGATGGGTGCGCCCGACCTGACCGTCGTCGTTCCCGTGTTCGAGGAGCGGGACAACCTCGAGCCGCTCGTCGCCGAGATCCTGGGAGCGCTCGGCCCGTCGGGCCTGTCCGTCGAGATCGTCCTGGTGAACGACGGGAGTCGGGACGGCTCCGCGGAGAGGATCGCCGAGCTGGCGCGCTCGCGCCCGGGCGTCCGCGGTCTCCACTTCCGCGAGAACCGGGGGCAGTCGGCGGCGTTCGACGCGGGATTCAAGGCGGCTCGGGGAAGATTCGTCGTGACCATGGACGCCGATCTCCAGAACGACCCGCGGGACATACCGGCGCTCCTCGAAGCGCTGCGGGACCACGACGCCGCGGTGGGGTACCGCGGGATCCGGCACGACTCCTGGCTCCGGCGCGTCTCCTCGGTGATCGCCAACGCGGTTCGGAACCGGCTTTCGGGGGACGACATCGTGGACACCGGATGCTCGCTCAAGGCGTTCCGGGCCGAGGCGCTCCGCGGTCTGAAGCTCTACACGGGCATGCACCGGTTCCTTCCGACGTTGATCCGGATGGAAGGCCGGAGCGTCGTGCAGCTCCCCGTCAACCACCGACCCCGCCGGTCGGGGCGCAGCAAGTACGGGGTCTGGAACCGGGTGTTCCGCTCGTTCGCGGATCTCCTGGCGGTCCGTTGGATGAAGAGGCGCGGACTCGGTTACGAGGTGATCCGCCATGACCCTTGACCGGATCCCCACCGGATGGCTCCTCCTGGGACTCGTGGGACAGGCCGCGTTCTCCGCGCGGTTCGTGATCCAGTGGCTCGCGTCCGAGCGGCGCCGCCGGAGCGTGGTGCCGTCGTCGTTCTGGTGGCTGTCCCTCGCCGGAGGGGCGCTGCTCCTGGCGTACGCGCTCCACCGGCGTGACCCCGTCTTCGTGCTGGGGCAGTCGGCGGGCCTCGCCGTCTACCTCCGGAACCTCGCCCTGATCCGGAAGCGTCCGCCGGAGGACGCGAAGGTCTAGGCCGGGATCCGCCGCACGACGGTGCTCAGCGGGCTCCGCCGGCCGGACGTGAAGGGCCGGGGGAGGGGTAGGGGGCGTAGTATCCACGCTTCGCCGCGGCCTTGAGTCCCGACCTCGCCACGGTCACCCGGATGTCGCGCCAGGTTCCGTCGTGGCGCCGGTCGTCGGGGACGTACGCGAGGGAGTACTGGTGGCGGAGATCCTGGGCCACCTCGTCGAACGCCTTACGGAGCTGCCCGGCCCTGGAGGAGAACGTCGTGCGGCCGCCGGTGTTCTCCGCCAGGTCCCTGAGGATCGTTTCGAGCGAGTGGCTCCCGTCGAAGTCCATCTGCTCGTCGAGGTGGCTCCCGACGCCGATGGTGAAGATCATCACCTCGTTGCGGAGAGCGCGGTCGAGGGCCTCGGCCAGGGTGTGGAGACTGCCCGGCTCGAGACCGCTCGCCGCCTCGTCCCGCCCGTCGGACAGGAGCACCAGCACCCGGCGGCCCTCGAACTTCTCCAGCAGGTCCGAGGTCCGGTAGACGGCGTCGTAGAGAGCCGTGCCCCCCGTCGCCGTCGCCTTCCGTATCGCCTGCCCGACGGCCCCTCGGTCGGTGGTGAGCGGCTGGGCGATCACGACCTTGTCGTTGAAGGTGACGAGGAGCTCCTCGTCCTCCGGCTCCAGCAGCTTCAGGAACTCGAGGGCGGCGTCCTGAGCCGCCTCCAGGCGAGCCCCTTTCATGCTCAACGACGTGTCGAGCACGATCGCGACCCTCAAGGGCTTCCACTCGGTGCTGAAACGGTCGATCTCCTGGGGCCGCCCGTTCTCGAAGATCCGGAAGTCTTCCTGCCGCAGCCCCTGGACGTACGTCCGATGGGAATCGCGGACCACCGCGTAGACGTTCACCAGGTCGACGTTCTCGACGAAGTCCACCCGGAACGCGGACGTGCGCACGATGCCGCGCGCCTCCGTCCCGTCCGAGAACGACGCGACCGCGTCGAGTCGGTGCGGCGATGTCCCGTCGCCGGCGTCCCAGACCGTCTTGTAGGGCGGCGACTCGAGCACGGCCAGCGGCTTGCCGTCCACGCTCAGCGCCACCCGCGCGACCGAAGCGCCCTGGGGCGGCTCGCACGAGACCTCGACGCTCACCTTGCCCACGACCCGCCCCAGATTCGGGGGGGACAGGAAACGGACGCTGGGGGACGGATCCCCGGCGAGGACCGTCGCAGCCACCCCGGCGAGGATGGCGGCCCCGGCGGGGAGCCATCGTGTCGTGAAGCTCATCTCGCTCGGATCCTCCGCGGACGCGTCAATCGTCCAGTTCATCATACGGCGTCGGCCGGGAGAAGTCCCACGGACGCGCCGGGCCGGCGGGTTCCGTGCGGAGATCGGGCCGCACTCACCCGGCACGGGAGGGAACGATGCGGCGGACCTGGAAGACCAGCACGCTCCCGTCCTCGGCGATGCCGAACTCCACGTCCTGGGCCCGGCCGGCCGACGCCTCCAGGGCGCGCGCGAGCGCGGCGAGACGGGAGAGGTCTCCGGGGCCGAGGCACGGACGGCCGGCCCGCTCCAGCGGGAGAGGGACTTCGATCGTACCGGTCCCCGCCGGATCGAGAGCGAGGCACGAGACCGCGGCGCCGGGCTCCGACGCGAGCACCTCTCCCGTCTCGCGACGGACCCAGTACAGGTCGCCACCGACCTCTCCTTGCGAGATCGCCTCGCCGAGCCCCCACGTCGCGTTGACCAGCACCGCGTCGGATCTGCCGGCCGGGTCGCGCGAGAAGAGCACGCCGGCCGCTCGGGTCTCCGATATCTCCTGGACCAGGACCGCCTGAGCCACGTCGAGCGGGGAAAGCCCGATCGCGGCCATGGCTCTCAAGGCTCTCGTGTTCCAGAGCGAGGCCCAGGCGAGTCGGGTCCGGTGGAGAACTTCGTCGAGACCGGCGACCCCGAGCCAGGTGTCGAAGAGTCCCGCGAGGCTCCCTGACGGCCCGTCCTCGACGGTGGCCGAGGAGCGAACCGCCACTCGGGCCGCGCCGAGGAGCGTCCACGCGGCTTCGATCTCCCGGACCACGTCCTCGAGGACTTCGCTCCCCAGCAGGATCGCACGGGCCCGACGCGATAGAGCGGCGCCGTCTCGAATCTCCCGAACCGCATCGTGCAGCCGCTCCCCTCGCTCGCCGAGCAGGTGCAGGCGGTAGGCGGAGGAGGTGACGACGAATCCTCGGGGGACCCGGCAGCCCGCGGGCAGCACCTCGAGCGCGGCGAGGAGACCGGCGGCCTTGCCCCCCAGCAAGCGGCGATCGGCCGGTTCCCCCTCGGAGAGCGGAACCACGAGGCGGCTGCCGGTGCGCTCTCGCTCGTCGGCGACGGCGTGGGCGAGCCGGCGCTCGAGGAGCGCGACGTCCTCGCCTCCGAGCCCCGCGGACCTCGCGTCTCGGGCCAAGCGTAGGAGGCCTCCTAGGCGCGGTCGGAGCGCAGCGTCGGAAAGCTCGGAAGCGGCCCCGACGTCCGCCACGAGGCGCACCACGATCTTCGCACGGCGGCGTGAGGCCTCGGCGTCGACCGGAGCGAGAAGCGGCGCGAGGCTCGATTCGGAGTCCCCGAGGTCCCGGACCCGCGCCTGATCCCGGCGCGTGCCTTCGTGGGCCGATCGATGGAGCTGATCGAGCGATCCGAGGTCGGAACAGGTCGTGAGCGCGTCGAGCGTGCGCTCGCAGCGGGAGCGTGCTTCGGAGGCGATTCGGTCGCGGGCTTCCGAGAGGAGAGCCTCGGCCACCTCCCCGAGCGCGCGCGATGATCGCATCCCCTCGACCAGCCTCCTGGAGGCGGAACCCGGAGGGACGAGTCGGCAGAGGACGGCGGATCCGATCACCGAGGCCAGAGCCGGCTGCCCGCCGGCTTCCACCACGGCCAGTAGCGCGCCGAGGGAAGCCTCGCTGTCCGGGGCCCGTGAGTAGTTCACCAGGGCGGCGTGGATCCGGCGGAATGCAAGCCGGGATGCTTCGCCGAGTCCCCCCGGGAGCGAGATCGTCCCCGCGTCGCCGTCGATCGACACGATGTCCCCCTCGCGGAGAACCGCCAGCTCCCCCGGACTCCCGACGACGTCGATCAGCTCGACGAGCGTGTCGTCCTTCCCGGGGGGGACGAGGCGCGCGGGACACCGGGGTCCGAGGGCCACCGAGGGCTTTCCGAACTCCCGCGAAAGCAGGCTGACGTGGGACAGGAGGGTTCCCGAGAGCGTGAGGGTGCCCGCGGAAGCGAGGATCCTCCCGACATCGTCGGGAACCGCGCGCTCGGCCAGCAGGATCGCGCCCTCGAACGCTTCCGGAGCCAGGTCGGGGGAATTCCTGAGGAGCGGACCGCAGGCCAGGCCCGGAGCGGTCCCCCTGCCTCGCAGCGTGAGACAACACGCCCCGAGTGATCCGTCCCGATCGTTCATTCCGCCGAATTCTAGCAGCCGGCGCGTTCTCCGATCAGGGCGCGGGAACGGGTGGAGAGGGAGCCGTCGAAACGGGAGGCACCGGCGGCGTCGGCGGTCCGGGGGCGAGGCCGTACCGCCGTCCCCCAGCGCGGGTCAGCACGACGAGGCCGACGGCCATGGCCTCGAGCACGAACCAGATGAGGGTCCCGATGCAGAACGGGAGGAACCGGAGGACCGCGAACGGGAGAAAGCCGAGGAGGATCGCTCCGAGGAGCGAGAAGTCGCGACCGAGAAGCCGCCCGATCCGCTTGCCGACGAGGTGGAAGACGCCGGCGAGGCCCATCCACTTGACCACGATGAACGCGAAATACAGGAGCAGCGCCGCGGGAATCCCGATGATCGTGATGCACAGCAGGATCATCGTCATGGTCAGGACGATGTAGGCTCCCAGGCCGGCGAAGAATGCGAGGAACGGGCGAAGGGGAGCCTCCTCGCTCATGAGGCGAATCCGGTCGGGAACGAACGCGGCCAGCAGCAAGAGGCCGATGAAGACCAGCACGAGCTTCAGGAGCTTGATCCAGAAGAGGATGAAGCCCAGCATCCCGAACGGCCCGGGCAGGTGCGCGAGCCATCTCCCGCCGACGCCGATGTTCACGACCTTGCCGCCGACGCTGGCCCCGCCGCGGTCGAGTCCGCCGGCCACGTTGACGAGGTCCTGCCCGACGCTCGCGCCGGGATGGAGGACCAGCTTCGAGCCGACGCCCACGACGCTGCCGCGGGTCGATCCGAGCATGTCGAGACTTCCGCCAATCACAACCACGTCGCCTCGGACCTTTCCCTGGAGCTTCACCTTCCCGCCGATGCAGACGACATCGCCGTGGACCTCCTGACCCTCGACGACGTCCACGTCGCTCATCACGGCGAGCTTGTCGCCGCCGCCACGCCCCTCGTGATGCGATTCCTCTTCCCCGGCCTCGGCATCCTCCGCTTCGGACTCCGGCGCCGACGGCTTCCCGGTGGCCGCGGAGGGCCGACCGGCCTCGGCGGGGGCAGGGGGCACCACGGGCTTCGGGGCGGCCTGGCTGGCGGCGTTCGCCGTCGGTGCCGCCGCGGTCCCCGCCTTGCCGTCGGCGGCCGGCGCCGCCGGGACCAGGAGCACGAGCACCAGGGTGGCAACGACCCACGACGCCAGGATTCTCGCGTTGCGTCTCATCTCACGGCTCCTCATCGGCGGTCCGCGGGGGCGCGGCCCCTGAGGTCGCGCGCGATCACCGCGGTGGTCAGGATCAACATGGCAAGAACGGTGAGAGCCGCCGCCCCGCGGAAGAGCGGCTCGGCCTTTCGCACCAGCGTGGAAGCTGCGGTCAGGAGATCCCACGTCGCTACGAAGAGCGGCTTCGTGCTCGCGAGCGTCGCGAGGGCCGCGCCTCCGAGCCGCGCGAGGACGCCGCCGGCTGCCGGCAGCGACCGGCCCGCCTCCAAGGCGAGGCCGAAGATCGAGGGGGCGAGGTAGACGCCCGAAACGAGGATCCCGACCGTGAGGCCCGCCGCGGCGAGCGCGGCCCATCCCAGCTGGCGGGCGGGCACCGCGTCGCGCCGCGGAGGCTCCATCGCCGCGATGGCGTCCAGGACCCGGTTTGCGACGTCCGCCTCGAAAGGTGGGTCGGTCGAGAGGAGCGCCAGCGCCGCCTCGAGATCGGCTTCCGCGCGAGCCTCCGCGGCGCACCCCGGGCAGACTGCGAGGTGCACGCGCAGGGCGGCCTCGGCCTCGGGCGCAAGTCCCCCGAGGCTCGCCTCCACAATGGCCGACCTCGCGCCGCGACAGTCCACATCAGACTCCGAAGTGCTCGGGATGGTGGCGGACCAGGATCCTGCGGAGCGCCTCCCGTCCCCGCATCAGCCGGGTCTTCACGGTGCCTTCCGGAATCCCCAGGGTCCGCGCGACCTCGTCCACCCTGTTTCCCTCGACGTAAACCAGGAAGATGACCTCCCGGTACCGGCTGTCGATCTCTTCGAGCGCGGAGCGGACCAGCGCGGCCCGTTCCCGCCCCTCCATGCCCTCGCCGGGCCCCGGGGTGTCGTCCGCGATCTCGGCCGGCATTTCGGTGCGCCCGTGCTCCCGCCGGGCGCGGCGTCCCTGATCGAGCACGTGATTGGCGGCGAGCCGGTACAGCCAGGTGGAGAAGGGATAGTCCGGCCGGTACAGGTGGAGGTTCTTGAAGACCTTGATCATGACCTCGCTCACGATGTCCTCGATGTCGTCACGCCGGATCCCGTATCGCCACGCGACCCCCGCCACCAGGCTCTGATATCGCCGGACGAGGTCGGCGAAAGCGTCGCGGTCGCCCCGGAGGATCGAATCGACCCGGACCAGGTCGTCGGCCGCCCGATCCTCCATGACCGCTCCCATCGAGTGAAACGAGGCCCGACTCCCGCGGTTCCCGGCGCCTCGGGAGAACTCCCGAACCCCGGCGCGCCGCGCCCGGAACGGGCTAGTATAGACGTCTCCGGCGGCCGCACGAGATGCCGGAAGAGCTTGATTCCGCCAGGAGGACGCGGATGAGCCCCACCCCGAAGCGATCCGGTCCGAAAGTCCCCATGGAGCTCGCCGCGCCGCAGCTCCGGTGGCGGTGCGACGCGTCGAAGTTCCGATTCGAGACCACCGACGAGCTCGGCGACGGGCCGATCAACATCATCGGCCAGCCGAGGGCGATGGAGGCGTTGAAGCTCGGCCTCGCCATACGGAGCGCGGGCTACAACATCTTCGTCGCGGGCGAGGTCGGGACCGGCCGATCCACGGCCGTCAAGCGCCAGCTCGCGGCCGTCGAGCGGGGGGACACCGCACCCGACGACCTGGTCTACGTTTACAACTTCAAGGACGCCTATCAGCCCCGGCTGCTCTCGTTCCCGGCCGGGAAGGGGCGGGCGTTCAGGAAGGCCTTGGAGGATCTGGTCGAGGGGTTCCGGAAGCACGTCCCGGAGCTGTTCGACTCCGATCCGTACCGGAAGCGGCGATCGGAGAAGATCGACGCCGCGAAGGAACTCCAGAAGGAGCGTCTCAAGGAGTTCGAGAAGCGGGTTCAGGCGGAGGGATTCGCCCTGGTGCAGGTGCAGCTCGGCCCCGTGGTTCGACCGGACCTCATGCCGGTGGTCGCCGGGAATCCGGTGGCGATGAGCCAGCTGGAGTCCCTGGTCGAGGAGGAGAAGTTCCAGCGCCGCGAGTTCGACCGGCTGAAGTCCAAGTACGCCAAGCTCACCGAGGCGATGGAGATCCTGACCAAGGAGTTCCGCGACCTCGAGCGCGACCTGCGGCGCGAGCTCATCGACTTGGACCGCGAGCTCGCCCGCCCGCTGGTCCGGGAGGCGACCTCGGACCTCAAGGAGGAGTTCCCGGGGGAGAGGGTCGCGGGGTTCATCGACGAAGCCGCGGAGAATATCCTCGATCACCTCGATCGCTTCCGCGACGGGGAGGAACCACCGTCCTCCGGCGCCGAGCGCGATCGGGCGCGGGCGGAGGTGCGGGAACGGATGCTCCCGTACGCGGTGAACGTCCTGGTGGACAACGCGGAGACGAAGGGACGCCCGATCATTTGGGAGACCTCGCCGACCTACCGGAACCTGTTCGGGACCCTCGAGCGGGCTCGGGACGCGTCGGGGGAGTGGAGCACCGATCACACGCGCGTCAAGGGAGGAAGTCTCGCGAGGGCCAACGGAGGCTTCCTGGTCGTGGACGCCCTGGACGTCCTGGCGGAGAGCGGGGTGTGGCCCGCGCTGAAGCGGACGCTCCGGAACCAGGTGATCGAGATCCAGACGTTCGACCCGTTCAACCTCTGCTCGAACGTCTCCACCAAGCCCGAGCCGATCCCGCTGGACGTCAAGGTGATCCTGATCGGCACCCGGCAGATCTACCGGCTGCTCCACGCCCTGGACGAGGACTTCAAGAAGATCTTCGAGGTGAAGGCGGACTTCGCCGTGGAGACGCCGCGCAGCGCGGACGAGCTCAAGAACTACGCGGCGTTCGTCCGGAAGAAGTGCCAGGACGACCGGCTCCCCCCGTTCCACCGGGAAGCGGTGGCGGCCGTCGTCGAGCACGGGGTCCGCCTCGCGGGCCGCCAGGAGAAGATCACCACGCGGTTCAACGAGGTGGCCGACGTGATCCGCGAGGCCGGCTACTGGGCCAAGCAGGAGAAGGCGAAGCGGGTCGACGCGCGACACGTGGACCAGGCGATCGCCCAGCGGGTGCGGCGAGTCGATCTCGTCGAGGAGGTTCTCCGCGAGCGTTTCGCCGACGGGACGATGCTCGTGGACCTCGACGGCGAGAAGGTCGGCCAGGTGAACGGTCTCGTGATCCTCGACGTCGGCGACCATGCCTTCGGCCTCCCGTCACGGATTACCGCGTCGACGGCGGTGGGGCGCGCCGGGATCGTCGACATCGACCGCGAGGCCGAGATGTCCGGGGCGATCCACACGAAGGGGGTCTTGATCCTCGCCGGGTTCCTCCGCTCGCGCTTCGCGCAGGACAAGCCGCTGGCCCTCTCGGCGAGCCTCTGCTTCGAGCAGAGCTACGACGAGATCGACGGCGACTCCGCGTCGTCGTCGGAGCTGTACGCGCTGCTGTCGAGCCTGTCGGGGGTCCCGATCCGCCAATCCATCGCGGTCACCGGCTCCGTGAACCAGAGGGGAGAGATCCAGCCGATCGGCGGGGTCAACGAGAAGATCGAAGGGTACTTCGACCTCTGCCGGCTCAAGGGGCTCACCGGGGAGCAGGGGGTCCTGATCCCCTCCCGCAACCTGACGCAGCTGATGTTGAGGAAGGACGTCGTCGAGGAGGTCGAGAAGGGCCGGTTCCGCATCTTCGCGATCTCGACCATCGAGGCGGGGATCGAGATCCTCACCGGACTCCCGGCCGGTGAGCGCGCGGGTGACGGATCCTGGCCGCGCGACTCGGTGTTCGGCCGGGTGGACGCGCGCCTCGCGGAGCTCGCCCTCAAGGTCCGCGAGTACGGCCTCGCCGACCTGCCCTCGGGGCCATGAGCGACCCCGTGAATCGATTCGCGCCGGTGAACGTCGCAGTGATCGGCCGCGAGCTGGCGATCGCGTGGGCGGACGGCCAAGAGACCTGCCTCGGGTTCGACGACCTTCGTCGGAGCTGTCCCTGCGCGGCATGCCGTGCGCGCGCGGCGGCTCCCCCTTCCGCCGACCCGCTGAGGGTTGTCCGGGCCGCCTCGGCGGGGGAGCTGTCGATCGTCCGCGTGGTGCCCGTGGGCTCGTACGCGATCCAGATCGTCTGGTCCGACGGGCACGACACGGGGATCTACTCGTTCGAGAGGCTTCGGGGTGCGTCCGGATCCCGGCCGTAGGCTCGGTCGTCCGCGACGCTAGGGCTGGAGCTCCTTGAGGATCGCGGGCTCCTTCTCCTCCTGCGCGAGCAGCGTGTGGCAGGTGGAACAATCCTGCGAGATCTCCTCGCCCAGCGCGGTCTTGTGCTCGCCGTCATGGCAGCGAAAACAGCCCGGGGCGTGCTGGTGGCCGATGTGATTGGCGTAGGTCCCCCAGGCGATGTGCATGCTCGGCCAGACGTTGACGCAGTAGATCTTCCCCAGCTCTTCCGCGGCCGTGGTGACGAGGTCCCGCTTTCCCGAGGCGACCTCGGGGTAGTTCTTCGCGTAGAACGCCAGGACCTGCTCGCGAATCCTCGCCCGGGCCTCCTCGTGGGATGCGTAGGCTCCCTCCAGCGCCTTCAACCCTTCCCGCCGGACGAACGGGAGCGACCGGTCGATCCGTTGCTCCCGCAGCGCCGCGTCCATCTCGTCCTGGGGCATCCGGTAGATGTGGGTCGGCCGGTTGTGGCAGTCCACGCAGTCCATGGTCCGCCAGGTCTCCTCCGCGGCGGCAGCCTTCGCCGGGTCCCCGCCCGTCTTGAAGGTCTTGACGGTCCGATCGGGCAGGGTCAGCTCGACCTCCGAGATGCTCTCCCGCTTCTCGTCGGATCGGTAGCGGATCTGGATGGCCGGGTCGACGTGCCAGTGAATCCCCTTGGAGGACCGCCCCTGGGCCCCGCCCACCCGGAGCAGAAGTACGTTCTTGAGCTCCGTGTTGGCCTCGTCCTCGGCGTAGTGGGTCAGCACCTTGAGGCGATCGCCGACGAACTTCGTGGGCCAATGGCACTGCTCGCAGGTCTCCCGTGCCGGGCGGAGATTCCGGACCGGCGTCGGGATCGGCTTCGGGTAGAGATCGAACATCACGGCGATCAGCTGCCAGGATCCGGACAGCTTCGACTTCACGAACCAGTTGGCGCCGGGGCCGATGTGGCACGACACGCAGCCGACTCTCGCGTGAGGGGAGCGCTGGTAGTTGGCGTACTCGGGCGCCATCACGCTGTGGCAGGCGCTGCCGCAGAACGAGGTCGAGTCCATCACTTCGACCCCTTTGTATCCCGCCACGCCGAGAATCGCGAGGTTCAGCGTCGTGAGCGCCAGGAGCAGCAGGAGGGTCTTTCGGGTGCGGGGATCGTTGAAGTCGAACACCGGCAGCGCGGGCGGCGCTCCGCCTCGCTCCGCGATCCTCCGGTCCCGCCTCCGTTCGAGCCAGAGCCCCGCGGGGATGAGCACGAGGCCCAGCAGGAACAGCCCGGGGAGCACGAGGAAGCCGAGGATCCCGACGTAGGGGCCCGCCTCCACGATCCCGATCGCCTCCACGAGGAACATCGCGACGAAGAGGATGGCGGCGGCGGTGGTCAAGGCGACGCCGGCCAGGCTCGTCAGATTCCGGCTGATCGTGGCGAACAGGTTCCGCATGACGTCCTCGGTCACGGAGGCCGGCGGAGCGCCCACCGGGCCGCGCCATGATAACAAAGAGGGCCTGGCGAGGCCCGGCGGAGAGGTTGCCCCTCCGTCGTAGCGCGTGCTCTAATGGCGCGGCCTCGGCATTCCACGACCCTCCGAGGTCGAGGGAGAAACGCACATGACGATTCGGATCGGGATCATGGGCTTCGGCCGGATCGGCAGGAACGTATTCCGGATTCTCTACCCCCGGGACGACATCGAGATCGTGGCCATCGTGGACATCGCCGACCCCAAGGGGCTCGAGTACCTGCTCAAGTTCGACACCGTCCATGGGCGTTTCGACGAGCCGGTGTGGGTGTCCGGCGACTCGATGTACGCCAAGGGGCGCCAGATCCGTATGCTCCAGCGGAAGGCGCCGGGGGACGTGGATTGGGGCGCCCTGGGCGTCGACATCGTGATCGAGTCGACGGGCCAGTTCAGGACTCGCGCCATTCTCGAGAAGCACCTCGAGACCGGCGCCAAGCGGGTGATCCTGACGGTTCCGCCGCGGGACGAGATCGACGCCCTGGTGGTGATGGGGGTGAACGAGCACGTGCTGACTCCCGAGACGCGGATTGTGAGCAACGCCTCGTGCACCGCCAATGCGCTGGCCCCGATCTGCAAGGTCCTGAACGACGCGTTCGGGATCGAGCGGGCCTTCATGACCACGGTGCACGCGTACACGAACGACCAGCGGCTCGCCGACGTCCCGCATACCGAGCTCAGGCGGTCCCGCGCCGCCGCCGAGAACATCATCCCGGCGACGA
Source organism: Terriglobia bacterium (assembly GCA_020073205.1). Taxonomy (NCBI): domain Bacteria; kingdom Pseudomonadati; phylum Acidobacteriota; class Terriglobia; species Terriglobia bacterium. Next base: position 35,599 of record JAIQFR010000005.1, on the reverse strand, counting down.
CGTGGTCCCCGCAGGCGGTGGAGCGGATCCTGCCGGAGCTCAAGGGCCGGCTCGACGGCATGGCGCTCAACGTGCCGGTCCCCGACGGCTCGATCGTGGACCTGGTCGCTCTGATGAAGCGGGCGGTCGCCGCCGAGGAGGTCAACGAAGTGGTGAAGTCGGCGGCCGCCACCCGGTTCAAGAGCATCATCGAGTACGTGGACCAGCCGATCGTCTCGTCCGACGTCATCGGCAACGCGCACTCGGCGATCTTCGACGGGCTGTCCACCCTGGTCCTCGGGGGCAACCTGCTCAAGACCCTGACCTGGTACGACAACGGGTGGGGCTACGCCACGAGGGTCGTGGAGCTCGTCCTGCGCCTCGCCAAGTTCAACGACATGGCCGCGCCGGCGGGGAGGTGAGGGACATGGCGACGGGGAAGCCGCGGGTCGCGATCAACGGGTTCGGCCGGATAGGAAGGGCCGTGTTCCGCATCCTGAGCAAGCGGGACGACATCGAGGTCGTCGCCCTCAACGACATCACAAGCAACGATGCGCTGGCCTATCTCCTCCGGTTCGACACGGTCTACGGTCCCTACGATGGGAAGGTGACGCTGCTCGACAACCGGATGCAGGCCGGAACCCAGGACGTCCTGATGCTCGAGGAGAAAGACCCGGCGAAGCTCCCGTGGAAGAGCCTCGGTGTCGACGTCGTCGTGGAGGCCACGGGGAGGTTCAGGAAGCGCGAGCAGATCGCCCTGCATCTCGATGCCGGCGCCAAGCGGGTGATCCTCACCGTGCCGGCGAAGGACGAGATCGACGCGACCGTTGTGATCGGCGTGAACGACAAGGACCTGAAGCCGGAGCACCGGATCGTGTCCAACGCCTCCTGCACGACCAACTGCCTCGCCCCCGTGGCCATGGTGCTGGAGGAGCGGTTCGGCATCGTCAAGGGTTACATCACCACGGTCCACGCGTACACGAACGATCAGCGGCTGGCCGACGTGCCTCACAGCGACCTCAGGCGGTCCCGCGCCGCGGCGGAGAACATCATCCCGACCACCACGGGGGCCGCCCGGGCCGTGGGCAAGGTCCTCCCGGTGCTCAAGGGGAAGCTCGACGGCATCGCGATGCGCGTCCCGGTGCCGGACGGCTCGACCGTGGACCTCGTGGCGGAGCTGACCCGGCCTGCGACGGTGGAGTCGCTGAACGCGGCGATGAAGGAGGCGGCGTCCAAGCCGCCACTCCAGGGAATCCTGGAGTACACCGAGGAGCCGATCGTCTCCTCGGACATCATCCAGAACGGCTCCTCGGCGATCTTCGACGCCCTGTCCACCCGCGTGCTGGGCGGGACCTTCGCCAAGGTGATCGCCTGGTACGACAACGAGTGGGGGTACAGCTGCCGGGTGGTGGACCTGATCCACAAGCTCTGGGCGCTCTAGCGCGTTCTTCTATCTCCGGCTCGAGGTCCCGGGCACGATGTTCCTGGAGCGTCTTCCAGTTCGAATGAGAGCCACGGCGGCTCTCGTCTGCGCGATCGCCGCCACTCTGGCCTGTGCGTGCTGCATCGCGGCCGAGCCCCCGCACGCAAGTCGCGTACCCCACCCATCACGTTGGCCGGGCGCGGTCGAGGTTCTTCGGACATCGTGGGCGGACCGGAATGCGGTGGTCGGTAGACTCCGGCTGCCTGGGCACCCCACCGCCGATCCGCGAACCGACTGGGCCGTCCCCGACGCGATGGTGTTCGTCGGCAATCGCCTGGTCATCAACGATCCGGCAACGGGATCCATCGCCGTCCTCGACCCATCGACGGGGAACGCTACCAAATCTGCGCTGCCGGGGCGGCGGAAAGCGGGAGTCGCGTTACCTTCCTGGCAAACGTGGCTTGTCTCGGCCGGCCAGAGGGCCTACGCGATCTTCCAGACGACCAGCGCCTTTGCAGCTTACTCGGTCGAGGCGGGGGCGCGGGTGGACGGACCGTGGCGGCTCGACCTTCCGGAAAAGGGACACGTACACGTCGAGCCTTCGCCCGACGGTGGGTTGCTGTTCATCTATTGCGATGCCCGAAACGGGGACCTCGAGTTCCGCGTCTACTCGTGGTCTCACGAGGGCGGCATGCAAAGGACGGTATCGGCTCACGTCGCGAACCCGCTCAAGCTAGACGACGTCGACGACCTGGTCTGGGACAGACGTCCTCGTTATCTCCTCGGGAGCGCAAGCGGTCGATCCCATGTGGCCAGAATCGGCGCGGGGAGTACCGTCGACGCGTCCATGGAAATCAACGCGGGCTACGAGCACTTGATCTGGATCGACAACGTGGGGAGGGCCTGGGTTTCATCCGATTTCGGGGGAGAAACGGCGGTTCTCATCGCCGACGTCGATCGCGGGCAGGCGAAGCGAGCCACGCTCGTCCCCGACGAGGTGCTTCGGATCACCCTCCGCTACTCGAAAGGACCCAGCCAAATCTTTGCCGTCGATCCATCTTCGCAGGGCGACGCTTACGTCGGACTTTCCGAGCGAACGGGATTTGCGATCTATCGGGTCGAGCCACCGCGTTAGCGCGAGGGTTGTGCCATCGCAACGGAGTGACTTGAGCGAAGATCGCCCACGGCGCGGCGCGGCGATACGATGGTCCCGGTCGGTCCCCGCGAAGGAGATCGGAGTCGTTTCCCTTCCGGCGCTTGAATCCGGCAACCGGTCGCTGTATCTTCATTGTAGATACGAGCGGAGGTGCCGGATGCGCGTCGCGGTCGCCCGATGGGGGAACAGCTTGGCCGTCAGGATCCCGAGGTCCGTCGCGCAGGACGCCCGCATCGACGAGGGCGCCGAGCTGGACATGTCGGTCGTAAAGGGGAAAGTCGTCATGACGCCCTCCGCGGGTCCGCGATACTCGCTGAAGGATCTCCTCTCCGGCGTGACGAGAGCCAACCTACACGCCGAGGTCGGGACCGGAACCCCCGTGGGACGCGAGGTATGGTGACGTCTCGCCCGTTCGTTCCCGCGCAGGGTGACGCGGTGTGGATCACCCTCAACCCGCAGGCCGGTCACGAGCAGGCGGGGCGACGTCCGGCTGTCGTCGTGTCCCCGGCCGCGTATAACCGGAAGGTCGGGCTCGCGCTCGTCTGCCCGATCACGAGCCAGGTGAAGGGGTATCCCTTCGAGGTGAGGATCCCCGCAGGCCTGGGCGTGGCGGGGACGATCCTGTCGGACCAGGTGAAGTCGCTGGACTGGCGCGCCCGAAAGGCGAGCTTGATCTGCGCGCTTCCCGCGGGCGTCGTCGGCGAAACCCTCGGGAAGCTGAAGACGCTTCTGGAATAGCTCCCGCGCCGTTCCGCCCTCTATTTCGCGCCGCCCGCCCTCCGTCGCGCCTCGGCGAGCAGCTCCCGCGCTCTGGCGTCGTCCTGGATCGCGAGGCCGCGCACGAGCGCGGGAACGGCCTCCCGTGGGCGAGAGGCGAGCAGGAGCACCCGTCCGAAGTTAAACAGCGTGGGCGCGTGGCCCGGGTCGGCCGCCAGGATCTCGTGGTACATCCCAGCGGCCTCGCCGTAGCGCCCCTCGCCTTCGAGACGCACCGCCGCCTCGTGGCGGCGACGCAGGATCGCCGGGTCCGCGGACAGCGCCTGGCGGAACCAATGGCGCGCCTCGTCCTCCTTGGCGGCTTGCGACGCGACGAGCCCGCACGCGAAGAGGCACTCCGCGTCCGGAAGACCCGAGGCCGCGGCCCTTCGCGCCAGGGTCAGGGACTCCGAGCTCGCCGCGGGATCCGTGGTCCCGGCGCGTGCCAGCCGCAGCAGAGCTTGAAGCAGCGGAGCGGACAGCACGGATTTCGCCTCGCGATCGACCGGGTCCGAGATCAGTGCCCGCACCGCCTCGGCGGCGTTCCCGCTCCCGAGGAGCGCCTCGGCGAGATGCGAGCGGACCCCAGGGTCCGCCGGGGCGATCGAGCGCGCCTTCTCCAGTGCCCGGACGGCCTCGGCGAGATCCCCCGCCGCCAGCTCCGAATCTCCGAGGCCCACCCACAGCACGGCCAGGTCCTTCGGCGCGAGCGTGATCAGACGACGCCAGGCCAGGGTGGCATCCCGGTGCCGGCCGAGCCGCCCGAGCACGGCGGCGTAGCTCTTCCACGCTCGAGGATTCGACGGATCGAGGTCGAGGGATCGGCGGAACGCGTCCGCCGCCTCCGCGATCCGTCCGCCCTCCTCCCGGCCGATTCCGAGCTCGTGCCAGACCTTGGCGGTCCGGGGATATCCCTCGAGGGCCGATTCGGCGAGCCTCACGGGCGAGCCCCAATCTCGGACACGGAGGGCCGTGAGACCGGCCAGCAGGACCAGGACGCACGCCGAGGCGGCCCAGGCGGCCCGCGGCCACGGCGGGCGCACGGGGACCCGAGCGAGGGCCCAAGCGGCGAGGACCGCCAAGCCGGCGGCAGGGAGGTACAGCCACCGCTCGGCGAACAGCACCCCGGTGATCCCCACGGTGTTGAGCGACGGGAGGAGCGGGAACAGGAACAGCAGCAGCGCGAGGGGAGGGGCCAGCCACTTCCGCCGGAGGAGGCCCACGAGGGCGAGGGCGGCGGCGACGGCGAGCCCGATCGCCGGGAGCATGGCGCGTGGGTCGAGGAGGCTGGTGACGACCGGCAGGCTCCCGCCGGCGTAGTGATGGCTGAGGCCGAGCGGGACCACGAGCAGTCTCGCGGCGTGGGCGAGGATGGAGAACGCTGTGCTCCATCGGATCCACCAGGGCGCCCCCGCCAGCGGGTTGTCGGACGGCGAGAACCCCGGTGGCGCGCCGAGGGACCCGAGGACCGCGAGGCGCGTGGCCACGTACGCGCCGAGGAGGAGGAACGCCCCCGCCCAGAATCCCCACCGTCGCGTCGCGTCGCGCCGATCCCTCGCACCGCCCGCGCGAACGATCTCGTCGAAGGCGACCAGCAGGAAGGGGAACGAGACCGAGTATTCCTTGCTCAGAAGCGCGGCGCCCAGCGCGAGGAGCGCCAGAGCCTCCGCGACCCACGGCCTCCGCCGGTGCCCGGCGTCGTGGTGGAGGAGCAGCGCGAGGAGGAGGCCGAGGCACGCCATCAAATCGGCCCGCCCGACCACGCTGGCGACGGTCTCGCTCGCGACCGGGTGGACCGCGAACAGGAACGCGCCGGCGATACCGAGGCCTCCCCCGATCCCCAGGGCCTCGAGCAGCAGCAGGACCGACACCGACGCGGCCGCGTGGAGGAGCATGTCCACCGCGTGGAAGGCCCAAGGCGCGTTGCCGACCGCTCGCACCTCCAGCGCGTACGTCAGCGAGACGAGGGGGCGATAGGACAGGTTGCTGTACGGGGCGTCCGCCGGAGCGCCGAAGAAATCCGACGTCAGGAGGTCGTGCAAGGAGCCGGACTGGACCGCGCGGTTCTCCACGACCGCCATGGGAGCGTCGAACACGAACGTTTGACCGGGAAGGAGGAGGTACGGCAGCACCGCCGCGATCCCGACGGCGAGCAAGACGCCGCCGCGCCGTCCGCGCGGCGCGAGCCGGCTCACGGGAGCGACCCGGCCGCGCGGGACGGGCTCAGTACGCCTTCGCGAAGTGCACGCGCTTCCGAGAGGGCTCGCCGCAGCGGACGCACCGTCCCTCCTCCGTCGGCTGGCCGAACGCCAGGCAGCGGACGGTCGCCTTAGTGTCCTCCTGGATCGCTGCCTCGCAGTCGGAGCTTCCGCACCAATGTGCGAGCAGGAAGCCCCCCGGCGACTCGATCTTCTCTTTGAACTCCTCCCAGCCGTCCACGGGGAACGTCGCCGCGTCCCGCCGGGCGCGGGCCGCCTCGAACATCTCCTGCTGGATCTCCTCGAGCGTCGCGGGAATCCGGACCTCGAGGTCGGCCATCGGCACGAACGTCTTGGTGCGGTTCGGTCGCTTGACGGCGACCACCGAACCCTTCTCGAGATCTTTCGGCCCGAGCTCGATCCGGACCGGCACTCCCAGCATCTCCCACTCGTTGAACTTGAAGCCGGGGGACAAGTTGCTCCGATCGTCGAGCTTCACGGAGAGCCCGACCTTCGCGAGGCGGTCTCGGACCTCTCGAGCCGCCGCCAGGATCCGGTCCACCGGATCGGATCCCTTGAAGATCGGGACCACCACCACCTGCACCGGCGCGAGGCGCGGCGGCAGCACGAGGCCGTTGTCGTCCCCGTGGGCCATGACGATCGCGCCCACGAGGCGCGTCGAGACGCCCCACGAGGTGTTCCAGGCGTGCTCCCAGTCTCCGGCCTCGGTCTGGAACTTGAGGTCGAAGACCTTGGCGAAATTCTGCCCGAGGTCATGGGAGGTGCCGGCCTGGAGCGCCTTGTTGTCCTGCATCAGCGCCTCGATGCAGTACGTCTTCAGCGCCCCCGCGAACTTCTCCTTGTCGGTCTTCAGCCCCTTCAACACCGGAACCGCCATGTACTCCTCGGCGAAGGTCGCGTACACGTCCAGCATCCGGAGCGTCTCCTCCTCGGCCTCCGCGTGGGTCGCGTGCGCGGTGTGCCCCTCCTGCCAGAGGAACTCGGTGGTCCTCAGGAAGAGGCGGGTCCGCATTTCCCAGCGGACGATGTTCGCCCACTGGTTGATCAAGACGGGCAGGTCCCGGTACGACTGGACCCACTTGGCGTACATCGCGTAGATGATCGTCTCGGACGTCGGCCGGACGATCAGCTCCTCCTCGAGCGCGCTCTCGGGGTCGGGGACGACCGTCGTCTTGCCGTCCACCACCAGGGTCTTGAGCCGGGAGTGGGTGACGATGGCGCACTCCTTCGCGAACCCCTGGACGTGCGCGGCCTCCTTGGCCAGGAACGACTTCGGTATGAACAGCGGGAAGTAGGCGTTCTGGTGGCCCGTCTCCTTGAACATCCGGTCCAGCACGCGCTGCATGTTCTCCCAGAGGGCGTACCCGTGCGGCCGGATCACCATGCACCCCTTGACCGGGGAGTAGTCGGCCATCCTGGCCTGGGTGACCACGTCGGTGTACCAGCGAGAGTAGTCCTCGGCGCGCGGGGTGATGAGCTTGGCCATGCGGTCCTCTCGGCGTCGGGCGGCGCGTGAAGGCGGGATTATACGGCCCGTCGGGGCGAGGCGGCCAGACCTATCGGGCGTCCCGCACCTTCCCCGTCATCGGCACGAAGCGGACGGCGGCCACGACCTCGCGCACGCTCCCGTGGTCCGTCTTGGTCACCACCACGAGGTCTTGGGCGCCGGCCCCGAGGGGGAGCACGAGGCGGCCGCCGGTCTTGAGCTGGTCGAGGAGCGGCTGCGGAATCCTCTCGGGTGCGGCGGTTAGGAGGACCGCGTCGAATGGGGCGGCGTCGGGCCACCCGTCGTAGCCGTCGCCCACGCGGACGTGCACGTTCCGGTACCCGAGCTCCTCGAGGAGGCTCGCGGCCCGCCGGCCGAGCGGCTCGACGATCTCGATCGTGTACACCTCGCCGACGCACTCGGCGAGCACCGCCGCCTGGTAGCCGGAGCCCGTGCCGACCTCGAGCACCTTCATCTCCCGGGTCGGGCGGAGCAGTTCGGTCATCAGGGCGACGATGTACGGTTGCGAGATCGTCTGGTCGTGGCCGATCGGGAGCGGCCCGTCGGTGTAGGCGAACCGGGCCTCGGACGAGGGGACGAACCGGTGGCGCGGCACGCTCCGCATCGCGTCCAGGACCACCGGGTCCGACACGCCCCGCGAGGCGATCTGGGACTCGACCATCCCGAGGCGCTCCGCGCGCTCCCGATCCTCCGCGGCCGGCGACGCTTCGCGGCCGTCGCCCCCTCCCACTGTGCACGCGGCGCCCGCGCCGACCAGCCCGAGGACCGCCGCGAAGCTCAACACCGCCGCTCCGAGCGCCACGTCGGCCTCCCCCGTCTCGGCATCTCGTCTCCTCGCAACCCGAACGTAACCGGGGCGATCGCCGCGTGTCAAGGCCGCGGCGCTCCTGCACCGCATATGGGCTAGAATCCGGCCGCTGTCCCGGCATGCGGCCCGGGGGGGAGGAGACCGACATGCGAGCGATGACGTGGCGCGTCGCGCCACCGACCCCGATCCGGATGGCTCTGGTCTCGCTACTGCTGGCCGCTCCAGGGTGCGGTCCCGGCCGCAGGACGGCGGGGGAGGCGCTCTTCCCGTACATCGACGCGGTGCAGGCGGCGAACCACGAGATGCTCCGGTGCCTCTACGCGGGCCAGCGAGTCCCCGGCGGGCCGTCGCCGACGGACGAGGTGTTCAACGCGTGGGTGGACAGGCGTCTCGCGGCGTTCGACGCGGAGAAGGCTCGCGGCCAGGCGGATCTCGACGACGACGGCATCGTGATGATCAAGGCGCTCGGGCTCGGCACGGGAACCCTCGTGGGGATCTCGTCCGTCGCAGCGAGCGGGGACGGGATCGACGTGCTGACGCCCGCGACGTTCAACTACGACCAGATCGACGCGCCGAGCCTGCCGAACGGGGCGACGTTCCTGGTCGCGGTGCTTCCCGTCGGGACCGTCACCACGGTCCGCGTCCAGGAGGGCTCGGGCCGGATGGCCCTGGACGCGCTGAAGTCCCTGACGCTGCGCTGGACGTTGAAACGCGTCGAGCGCAGGGGAAGCTGCCACTCGGAATGGGGCGTCGCGTCGGTCGCGGTCGTCCCCGGGTCGGCCAAGGTCGTCCGCGTCGAATGGACGTTCTGATGCGCGTCCCGAGGCGACCGATCCCGGGCCCGGCGCTCGGGAGAGGAGGGGCGCGAGGCCTCGCTCGCATCGGGGTTCTCGAAGCGCACCTCGGCGCGCGGAAAGCGGGTCGCGGACACGGTGCCGGCGCCCTCCGCGCACGCGTCGGGTGATCGGGTGAGACGGCCGGCACGAATCGCCGTTGCGAGCGTCGCGACCGTTGCCGCCCTGTACGTCGCGGCAGGCCTGACGGTACCCTGGCTCGTCGACGCCGACCGGTTCCGTCCGCGCGTCGAGGCGCGTCTCACCGAGGCTCTCGGACACAAGGTCTCGCTGGCCCGGATGCGGCTGTCCCTGTGGGCCGGTCTGGCGCTGGTGGCGGAAGGGCTCGAGGTCAAAGGATCGCAGGCGGCGGAGACCGGCTCCGGCGTCAGCTTCGCCGCGTCACGCGTTTCGGTCCGCCCCGCGATCCTGTCGTTGCTGCTCGGCGACGTCCGATTGCGGAGCGTCTCTCTCCTCGAGGGCGCGATCCTCGCGGGAGAGAAGGTGCTCGCGTCGGGCCTCTCGGCGAACGTGAGGCTCGGGCGGACCGAGGGCGGATCGCCGCGCCTCGTGGGGGACGCGAGGGGATCGCTCCGTGCGGCGCCGGGCGCTCCGGAGTTCCGCGCGGCCTTCGACGCCACGGTCCTTCCCGACCGTTTGCGGCTCGCATCGCTTCACGCGGAGTCGGGCGCCTCCAGGGTCGCCGCTTCCGGGGACGTCGACGGCTTCGCGACGGGTCGCTTGCGGCTCTTCCTGAGGGGAACGGCGGAGATCGGCCGGACTCGGGTCGAGGGGACGCTGGCGGGCGAGGGGCTCGCCGGCGACCGCCCGGAGCTGGAGTTCCACCTGACCTCTCCACTGGTGGATTTCGACGAGATGGCGCGGCTGTCGGGCATCCGCCGCGGAGAAACCGGGGCGGCCGCCGTTCTTAGCGCGTTGTTCCCCACGTCGTTCGCGGCGGAGCCGGTGCCGCGGCGCGGCTTCCTCTTCCGCGCGGCGTGCCGCGGCACGATCGAGGCCGCGAAAGGGCGGCTGGCGGGACTCGAGATGACCGATCTCCGCGCGCGCTTGGACATCGAGAGCGAGGCGGCGCGGTTCGAAGATGCGACGTTCGCGTTGTACGGCGGACGATGCCACGGGACGCTGGTCCTGGACCTCGGATCGCCAGGCGCGCCGTTCCGGCTGGACGCGCGCCTCGAGGGCGTCGACGCCGACCGACTGCTGACGTCGATCGACCCCTCGCGCAAGGGGTCGATTCACGGCGTCGGCTCGTTCACGCTCGACGTCGGCGGGGACGCCGCCGGGGGCAGCGTCGCCGGCTCGATCCGGGGGTCGGCGCGCGCGGAGCTCAAGGACGGGCGGCTCCCGACCGTCGGGATCCTGAAGCAGGTCGCCCAAATCCTGGAGCTGGCGGGGGGCCGAGGCATCGGACGGGACGAAACGCCCTTCGATCACGTGTCCGCGTCGTTCGACGTGCACGAAGGGCGCGGGGACACGAAAGACCTCGAGTTCCGCTCCGCGGATCTCGACCTCGACGGCCGGGGGAGCGTCGGCTTCGACGGCGCGCTGGGGCTCGACGTGATCGCGTCGTTCTCGCGGCGGGCCAGCGGCGATCTCGTTCGCGAGACGCCACAGCTCAAATTCCGCCTCGATCCCGGCGGCCGGCTCACGATGCCTCTCAAGATCCGTGGGGACTTCAAGGCCCCGTCCGTGCAGCTCGACCTCGATCGCGTCCTGCGGGAAGGGCTCGAGCGCTCGGCGGGTGACCGTGGCCGGAAGGGGTTCCTGAAGCGGCTGCTCGGCGGGAACTGAGGGAGTCCACGATGTCGGAGCATGTCCACCTGATCGGGATCGGAGGCACCGGCATGGCGGCGCTCGCCGGCCTCCTTCACGAGAGCGGCTGTCGTGTCACGGGCTCGGACACGGAGCTGTACCCGCCGACGTCCACGCTCCTCGAGGCGATGGGTCTCGAGATCCGCGCGGCCTACGACGCGCGGAACCTCCGCCCGGCTCCGGACCTCGTGGTCGTCGGCAACGCGGTCCGCCGCGGGAATCCCGAGGCCGAGGAAGTCCTGGACCGCCGCCTGCGGCACGCTTCCATGCCGCAGGTTCTGGAGGACCGGTTTCTGCCGGGGCGCCACTCGATCGTCGTTTCAGGGACCCACGGCAAGACCACGACCACCGCGATGCTCGCGTGGGTGCTCCACCACGCGGGACAGGATCCGGGATTCCTGGTCGGTGGGCTCCCCGCCAATTTCGACCGGCCGTACCGCCTCGGCCACGGCGCGGCGTTCGTGATCGAGGGGGACGAGTACGACACCGCGTTCTTCGACAAAGGGCCGAAGTTCATGCACTACCGCCCGGACACCGCTCTGGTGGGGACGGTGGAGTTCGACCACGCGGACATCTACCGGGACCTCGAACAGGTGAAGACGGCCTTCCGGTGGCTCGTGAACATCGTGCCGAGGCGTGGGCTCGTCATCCGCCACGAGGACTGCGAGACGACCGTCGAGGTGACCCGAGGGGCGCTGTCCCGCGTGGAAGGGTACGGTCTGACGGCCGGACTCTGGCGGGCCGCCGGACTTTCGGCGGCGCCTGAGGGGGCCCGATTCGAGGTGCAGAGGGACGGCCGGCGGTACGCGGAGACCGCCCTCGGCGTATTCGGCGAGTTCAACGTGCGGAACGCGCTGGCGGTAGTCGCCGCCGCCGCGGAACAAGGGCTCTCCCCGGAGGAGATCGCCGCGGGGCTCGCCTCGTTCCGCGGCGTCCGCCGCCGCCTGGAGGTCCGAGGCGAGGCGGATGGAGTGACGCTGCTCGACGACTTCGCCCACCATCCGACCGCGATCGCGGAAACGCTGAAGGCGGTCAGGGGGCGATATCCGGAGAGGAAGGTCTGGGCCGTCCTCGAGCCGCGGTCCTGGTCGCTGCGTCGCAACGTGTTCCAGGACCGGCTGGCCGCCTCGTTCGATCCCGCGGACGAGGTGCTGATCGCGGAAGTGTTCGGGGCGAGCTCATTGCCTCCGGCGGAGCGTCTCGACCCCGACCGCCTCGCGCGCGAGATCTCGACGCGCGGACGCCGCGCGCGCTTTCTCCCCGGCGTGGATGCGATCGTCGCGCATCTCGCCGAGGCGTCGCGTCCCGGAGACGTGGTCGCCGTCCTGAGCAACGGCGGCTTCGGGGGAATCCACGCGAAGCTGCTGGCTGCCCTGGAGACGCGGGCGGGAGGTCGCTGAGGGCGGCGTCCACGGACATCCAAGGCTGGTGACGGCGGATTCTCCCCATTCAGATGGGTCATGTGATGGGGGCTGCGATCGACCGTGGGATCGGGTCGAGGCTCGATCGCGATCGCACCGCAGTGTTGACTGTTCACCTCGAGGTCGCGGCGGAGTCCGCAACGTACCCATCGGAATGGGTAGAATCCGCCGTCTCGAGGCGCGCAATCGCCCTTGCGAACCGGCAGCCTTGACCCGAACAGAAAGCGGGCCGGCGACCCATGCCGCCGGCCCGCGCCGACTACCGGATGAGGGGTGGGTGCCGGCGTCGGACGCTTTCGGATCCGTTCATCTCTTCTTTTCCTTCTCCTTCGGCCGGGCGCGCCCTGCGTCTTGACCGCTTTGCGGCGTCGGCTGCGAGCGAGGGCGCTCGACCCGTGGAGGCGATGTGGCCGGCGGCGAGGCGCGCCGCTCGACGCGGGGCGTCGGCGGCTCGTACCGCGGAGACGGCGGGCTCGGTCGGACGTCGCGTGGAACCTCGCGGGGACCTGTCTCCCTGGGCCGGGCGAGATGCTGATACATGTCGCGGACGCGGTCGCGCGTGTCACGGTCGGCGGCCGGCCGGTCCGTGTGAGGCTTTGGCTGGCGTGCCCGCTCTTCGGCCAGCGGGTCCTTGAGGATGCGTCTCGCGTAGCCGTTCCCTCCGTCTTGTCCGCGACGGCCACGCGCCGGTTCCTGAACGCCGGGCGCCTGCTGCTGCTCCGCGTTCGGAGAGCGGCTGCGCTGCCAGCGTTCCGGCTCGGGCGCTCCGTTGCCCTGACTCCGCTCTCTCCCGGCCGGGGGAGCCGCCGCCACCCTGGGGCGTCGGCTTCCCGACTCGTCCCCGTAAGACGGGTTCCGGGAACCGCGCCCGCTGCTGCCCGCCGTGGGCGAGACGGATCTCGGGATCTCGGAGACGCCGACGGACCGTCTCGGACCGGGAGCCACGGGTCGGGCGCCCACCGGCCCGGCGCCGGGCCGCGCCTGCTTGCGGTCCCGCTCGATCAGGCGATCCTCGACGGCGCGGAATCTCGTGTCGGGGACGCGATCTCGCACGATGGGACGGACGTGCGCCGCCCGGTCTTGCATCGCCACTCGCGCCGCCCGCTCACGGACCGACGGGTCGCTGGCGAGGCCCCTCGGGGAGAAGCGCGGCGGACGGGTCACGACCGCCATTCGGTGCAGGTCGGGGCCCAGTCGATCGATCGGCACCGCCCAGCGCCGATAGTCCCTGCCGCCGAAGTGGTTGAAGCCGACGAACGTCCAGCAGGCGGGGTCGTAGTAGTCGTACCAGAGACTCCCCACGAATGCGGGACGACCCCAGAAATCAAGCGGCGCCCACCCGACGTACGCCGATCCCCACGCCCACGAGACCCAAGCGCCGCCGAACACCCGGCCGGGAGCCCAGCACCAGCCGAACCCCGACACCCAGTTCCAGCGCCCGTAGTGGTAGGGAGCCCATCCCCACGGCTCGTTGGCGACCCAGAAGTAGCCGCCTGGACCGTAGTCCCAGTAGCCGTCGTTGTAGGGCCGCCAACCGGGAGCGACATCGTACGGGTACCAGACCCATCCGTAGGTCGGAGCGTCGACCCACCGACCGTACGATGAAAGCTCGTGGTAGTATGGCCGGACCTCGCCGGGAACCGCGCCGTATCCGGCGTCGGGGTCGTACTCGGGGGATCCGGCAGAGCGGCTCCGGACGCGGTAGGCGTCGTCGCGCCCGTCACACCAGCGGTCGAATCCGTCCGACGCGAACGTGTTGAACGCGCGCGGGTCGGACGGGATCGACCCCGCGTCCACAGCGGACCGCATCCCGCCGCGCACCAGCACCGATCCGCCTTCGCCGACGACCTCGACGACGCCTCGGTGCGAGAGCACCTTGGTCGACCCGCCGCGAACCACGTCCACGCGCACGTCGGCATCGCCCAGGACGTACACGGACGCGGCGGGCGTATCCAGCCGGAAGGTCTCCTTCTCCCCCACCACGCCCACGATCCGAACGGCGCCGGAGGACAGCCGAAGCACCGTATTGTCCTGGAACTCCGCACCGGGGCGCGGCAGGGAAACGTAAGTCATCTCGGAATCGTCGTCCTGGCGAAGGAGCGCGCCGCTCGCGAGCTGAATCTCGACCCTCTGGTCGCGCCCCGTGCGGATGGTGTCGCCCGGGAAGACCGGCGCGTTGACCGTGGCGCTGCCATCTCCGGGCCGCCCGCCGCTGTCCGGCTGGGAACGATCGATCGTCGCGCCGTTTTCGGCGGAGCGGATGCGGCCGTAATCTCCCTGCTGGTAATCGTCCCCGTACGCTTCCGGGTCTTCGGCCTGCGCCCGCGCCGGGCCAGCTGCAAGTAGGAGGGTGGTCGCAAGTGCGAGAGCGAAACCGGCGCGGTTCATCGTGACCTCCCCGGCGGCCCCCATGAGGTCCACCGTCGCGCCCGTGGGATCTGCAGCCTCCATGCCACTGCAGACGGGAGAGATCCGGTTGAGACGGCGCGGACTCGCGTGCGCCCGAACACCGCGCGTCTGTCACCGGTAGGAATCCCTCCGTCCTCCTCTGGGGACATCCGCGAGGGCCCCAGGAGCTCCGGATCCGCAGTGCCGCGCGGGAGCGTTGCCTCGCTTGACGCTCTCGGGGGCCGATGGTAGTTTCGGCCTGGCGCCAAAGGAAGAAACGTAAGGCGATTTCGCCGGGAAGAGCCTCCATGGCCGTGCTGCCGATCGTCCTCTACCCGGACCCCGTCCTGCTCCGCCCGACCCGACCGGTCGACGCGATCACTCCGGCGATCCGTGAACTCGTGCGGGACATGGTCGACACGCTGTACGCGGCCCCCGGGGTGGGCCTTGCGGCAAACCAAGTCGGCGCTCCCTGGAGGCTGCTGGTCGTGGACCTAACCGTGGGCGAGAGGCCGGAGGAGCGCAAGGTTCTCATCAACCCGGAGATCACGGCGACCGAGGGCAGCCAGGTCGGAGAAGAAGGCTGCCTGTCGTTTCCCGACATCACGCTGGAAATCGAGCGCTCCTTCCGGGCGGGAGTTCGAGGGCTGGACCTCGACGGGAACAAGGTGGAGTTCGTCGGCGAGGCCCTCATGGCCCGAGCCCTCCTCCACGAAATCGAGCATCTCGACGGCGAAACCTTCCTCCGCAACGTGTCGCCTCTGAAGCGCGAGTTGATCAAGCGGCAGATTCGCAAGCGGATGAAGACGGGAGACTGGGTCGCCACGGCGGCCAAGTGAACGTCGTCTTCCTCGGGACGCCCGAGAGCGCCGTACCGAGCCTCGCCGCCCTCCTGGCGGCAGGCCACGCGGTTCCTCTCGTGGTCACCCGGCCCGACCGACCCGCCGGCCGGTCGGGGGCGCCTCGATGCCCCGCGGTCAAGGACGCGGCCGTCCGCGCGGGCCTCACGGTGATCCAGCCCGATTCGGTGAAGGGTCCGGAGTTTCGCGAGGCCCTTCTCTGCGCTCGGCCGGAGGTCCTCGTCGTGGTCGCCTTCGGGAAGATTCTGCCCGCGCCGGTGCTCGAGGCGGCCAGGGCGGGCGCCGTGAACGTGCACTTCTCGCTCCTCCCCCGATATCGAGGCGCCGCGCCCGTGCAGTGGGCGCTCGCGAACGGCGAGGAGTTCACCGGCGTGACCACGATGCGGATGAACGCGCGCATGGACGAGGGGGACGTCCTCCTGCAGCGCGAGGTCGCGATCGAGCCCGGCGAGCGAGCCCCGTCCCTGACGAGGCGGCTGGCCGGCGTGGGCGCCGCGCTCCTCCTCGAGACGCTCGAGCGGCTCGCGGACGGGTCCCTCGTGGTGCGCCCCCAAGATCCCTCCCTCGCGACGTACGCGCACCTTCTCGCCGTTTCGGACGGGGAGGTCGATCCCGGCTTGACCGCGGGGGAGATCGAGGCCCGCGTCCGCGGATTCGATCCGTGGCCGGGGGTGTGGCTGCGGCGCGGCGCCAGGCGGATCCGGATCGTAGAAGCCAGCGCGGACCGCGATGCCTCCACCGCCGAGGCCTCGGGAACGGTGATCGGCCTGGAGGGGGACGCGGTGCGGATCGCTTGCGGCGGAGGCACGGTTCTCGCGGTCCATCGGGTCCAGCCCGAGGACCGCCGCGTCATGAGCGCGCGGGACGCGGCAAACGGTCGACACGTCGCGGCCGGGGACCTTCTCGAGCGCATCCCACGCTGATCCTGCTTTCTTCCGGGACCGGCTCGGGCGGAGACTGGTAGAATCGGGCGCCCCGCGAGTGCGGGATGCGAGGAGGGCCTCCGATGCGAGGTTGGATCGGTTGCGGAGTCGCGGCTCTCGTCCTGCTCGTGATCGTCCTCAGCGTGGTCGGCTGGGGGGTCGGGGTTTACAACGGTCTGGTTCGCAGCCAGGTCACCGTGGACACCGCCTGGTCCCAGGTCCAGAACGTCTACCAACGGCGCATGGACCTGATCCCGAACCTCGTGGAGACCGTCAAGGGAGCGGCGAACTTCGAGAAGAGCACGTTCACCGAGGTGACCGAGGCGCGTGCGAAGGCGTCGCAGATGGTGCTCACTCCCGAGCTCCTCAACGACCCGGCGCGGTTCCGGCAGTTCCAGCAGGCCCAGGGGGAGCTCTCCGGCGCGATCTCGAGGCTCCTCGTGACCGTGGAGAACTACCCGCAGCTGACCGCCAGCCAGAACTTCCGCGAGCTTCAGAGCCAGCTCGAGGGAGCCGAGAACCGGATCGCCGTGGAGCGCCGACGGTTCAACGAGACGGTGCAGGCGTACAACACCGCGATCCGCGTGTTCCCGGCTTCCATGCTGGCGGGCCTCTTCGGGTTTCAGCCGAAGGCGTTCTTCGAGGCCGAGCCGGGCGCGGAGAAGGCCCCGAAGGTGAAGTTCTGATCCGCGCTCCGTGGGTCCTGGCGATGAAATGGAGCGCGGCGACCGCGGTCGTGGCCACCGCGATCACGATCGCGGCGGCGCTCGAGATCCCGGCGTCTCCCTCGGCGCGGGTCAACGACTACGCAGGCGTCCTCGACGCCGCCTCGCGAGGGCGAATCGAGCTCGTCCTCGAGGCGTACGAGCGGGAGTCCACCGACCAGGTCGTGGTCGCGGTCTTCCGCTCCCTCGGCGGCGACGACCTGAACGATTTCACGAACCGACTCTTCGAGCGTTGGAAGTTGGGGCAGAAGGGCCGGAACAACGGCGTGCTCCTGGCGATCTTCCTCGACGAGCGCCGGGCCAGGATCGAGGTCGGCTACGGACTCGAGGCGAAGCTCACCGACGCGGTCGCGAGCGACATTCTCGCCGAGACGCTTGCCCCGCGCTTCCGGCAGGGGGACTACGCGGGTGGGATCGAGGCCGCGTCGCGCGCCATCATCTCCGCGACCCGCGGGGAGTACACGGCGAATTCCCGGCGCGGCGGGCGGAGGCCCTGGCTTCCGCTCGCCTACGTCGTCCTGATCCTGATCACGGGGCTGCTGTCGGCCGCGCGTAGCGCGGCGTTCCGCGGCCGGGGCGGGGGACGTCGTTTCCGATCCCCGGGCGGGTTCTACGGCGGGGGCGGCGGTTTCCTGGGCGGATCGGGGGGCGGGTTCTCCGGTGGAGGATTCTCGGGCGGCGGCGGCTTCTCCGGGGGCGGAGGAGCGTCCGGCGGCTGGTGAGCGGGGCGAGCCGAGCGCGGGAACGAGCTTCTATAATGCGGGCGCCCGATCGGGAGCGCGAATGAGCGGAGGCGAGCGACGGTGGCTTAATAGGACCGGAATCGTTGCGGCGTGGGTCCTCGGCGTCGGAGTCCTCGCGGTGGTCGTGGCCGCCGTGTCGTTCCTCGCCGTCCTCAAGATCGAGACGCGCTCCACCCAAGTTGCGGTCCCGGATCTCTCGGGGACCGACCGTCGCGAAGCGGAGCGGCGGGCTGCCGCGCGCGATCTCGTGGTCGAGGTGGCCCAGGAGCGCCATGACGCTCTGGTCCCGAGCGGCCGGATCCTCCAGCAGGATCCGCCGGCCGGAGCGTCGGTCAGGCGCGGCAGGAAGATCCGGGTCGTGTTGAGCCTCGGCGGTGAGGTGCTCAAGGTGCCGGATCTCGTGGGGAAGGCCGACCGCCAGGCCGTGGTGGAGCTGCGGCGGGACGGCCTCGTCGCAGGCGACGATGCCGTCGTTCCATCCCGGGCCGTCGCACCGGGGACGGTCGTCGCGCAGGTGCCGCCCCCGGAGAGCCTCGCGATCGGTGGGATGCGGATCCACCGCCTCGTCTCGAGCGGCCCGCCGCCGGTCCTCTGGGTCATGCCGGACTTGACCGGCCGGCCGATCGCGAAGGTCGAGGCGTGGATCTCGACGTGCGGGTTCCGGAAGGGCACGGTGCGCAAGGTGGAGGCCTCGGGCCGCCCTGCGGGGACCGTGGTGGGCCAGTTGCCGCCGGAAGGCTATCCTGTGTCCTCCCGCGACGCGGTGGACCTGACGGTGGCGCGGTGAAGATATGGGAGGGGACCCGGACGTGACGGCGCTGCTGGCACCCTCGATCCTGTCGGCGGATTTCGGACGCCTGGCGGAGGAGATCCGCGAGGCGGAGGCCGGGGGCGCCGGGCTCGTCCACGTCGACGTGATGGACGGGCACTTCGTGCCGAATCTCACCGTGGGGCCAGCCGTGACCGCGGCGGTGCGCCGCGCCACGAAGCTCCCGGTGGACTGCCACCTGATGATCGAGGAGCCCGACCGGTACCTCGAGACGTTCAGACGCGCGGGGGCCGACCTCATCTCCGTCCACGTGGAGGCGGCGCGCCATCTTCACCGCACCGTGCAGGCGATCCGCGATCACGGCGCGGAGGCGGGCGTCGCGCTGAACCCCGGAACGCCGCTCACGAGCCTCGACGAGATCCTGCCGTTCGCGGACTTCGTCCTCGTCATGACGGTCGATCCGGGATTCGGCGGGCAGGCGTTCATCCCCGGCGCGACGAGGAAGATCCGGGACCTCAAGCGGCGGATCGACGATGCGGGTCTCAAGACGCGGATCGAGGTGGACGGCGGCGTGACCCTCGATCACCTGGACGAGCTGGTCTTGGCGGGTGCCGATCTGATCGTGGCGGGCCACGCGATTTTCGGGGAAGGCAGCCCCCGCGCGCATGCGGCGAGAATGTCGGCCCGCCTTTCGGCCCTCGAAGAGCATGGCTCGGAGCGCTGACGGGGGCTCGTCCCGGGTCGGCCGGACGACGACCCGAGTCCGGTACCCCGAGACGGACCGCATGGGAGTGGCTCATCACACCCACTTCCTCGTCTGGTTCGAGCTGGGAAGGACGGAGCTGATGCGCGATCTGGGTTGCCCGTACGCGGAGGTGGAAGAGCTGGACGGGATCCTCTTTCCCGTCGCCGAGGTGGGCGCCCGTTACTTCGCTCCGGCCCGATACGACGAGGTGTTGCAGATCACGACGCAGCTCGTGTCGGCGCGCGGCGCCAGGGTCCGGTTCGAGTACGAGATCGATCGAGCCGCCGACGGGTCGCCGGTCGCCGCCGGATTCAGCGTGCACGCGGCCGTCGGACGGGACGGCCGCCCGCGGCGCCTTCCGGAAGGCCTGCGCTCGAAGCTGTCCGGTCCGCGGAGCGACCGAGCATGACGCCCCCAAGGTCCCACCGCGTCCTCGTTCCTCTCGTGTCGCTCGCGATCGCCGCCGCTTCCGCGGGCTGCGGGGCGGCCCACCGGCGAGGAGGGGAACAGGGGAAGGGGCTCCTGGTCGCCGAGGATCTGTACGCCCGGGGGATGGGCGAGCTGCAACGGCACCACCTCGCCAAGGCGAAATCGCTCCTCGAAGGCGTCCAGTTCAACGCTCAGAACCGGCCCGCGCTGGAGCCCCTGGTCCGGCTGGCGCTCGCCGACGTGCTGTTCTACACCGGGGACTCGATCTCCCTGATCGATGCCCGCTCGAAATACGTCGAGTTCGTCACGCTCTACGGAGACCATCCGAGGGCCGCCTACGCGCAGTTCCAGGCGGGGATCTGCTCCCTGAAGCAGATCAGCAGCCCCGCGAGGGACCAGAGCCAGACCCGCGCGGCCATCGCCGACTTCGAGGACGTCGAAAAGCGGTATCCGGACTCGGTCTATTCGGCGCCGGCGCGGGGGATGATCGAGCTCACCGAGGTGCACCTCGCGGAGCACGAGTACCTGGTCGGCCGGTACTACGTGAAGCGGCACGCGTACTTCTCCGCCGCGGAAAGGTTCCGTGGAATCCTCGCGAACTATTCCAGGTACGCTGAGAAACAGAAGGTGTACCTGGAGCTCGGGCGGGCGCTGATCCTCGCGAAGAACAGGGTCGAGGGGACGATCTACCTCGACAAGCTCGTCGCCGACTATCCACGCGACGCGCACGCAGCCGAGGCCCGAAAGCTGCTGGCGAGCCTGTCGGGCGGGAGTCCCGCCGGCGACGCGGCGAAGGGCGCCGGGCCGAACCAGCGCTAGCCGCGCGTCCCGAACAGCCCTTCTCGCCGGACCTCGACGATGCCGCGCAGCGCCGGATAGGCTGCGCAGAGCTCCTCGGGGGCGTCCGGCCGCTCGTCGCCGAGAAGCCGCTTCATCATCAGGGCGTTCGCCAGCCCCTTCCCGCGGAAGTGGTTGTTCTGGACGACGAAGACCTCGCGCACGCCGCGGGACATCTCGACGGCCATCGCGGCGAGGGGCCGCAGCTCGTCCTCGGCGTAGAGATAGTCGTAGCGGGCGTCGCGCCCGGCGCCCTCGCGGAACCAGTCGGCCCCGTTCCGCCCGTGGAGTCTCAGGTAGGCGACCCCGGCGGTGACCACGGCCAACGGGGGGAGCGTCGCGCGGCCCACCCGCGGCTGGTCGACGGCGCACAGTCCCGCGCCGCGCGACCGCAGGCGTTCCCGGAATCCGGCGTCGTCCCACGAAGCGTGGCGCACCTCGACCACGACGGGCCACCCCTCGAGGAGGTCGAGCAGGCGGTCCAGCCGAGCCACGGACGCCACGCCGAGGTGGAAGGACTGCGGGAACTGCACCAGCAACGCGCCCAGCCTTCCCGCCTCGCGGAGCGGCTCGAGACCCGCGAGCGTGAGCGGGACCGCCGAGACCGGGTCCGCGGCCTCGTGCGTCCACGAGCGGTGCGCCTTCGCGGTGAAACGGAATCCGTTCCGATGCGCCGTCCGTCGCGTCCACGACGACGCGACGCGCGGATCCACCGGACGATAGAACGTGCTGTTGATCTCCACGAGATCGACGAATCGCGCGAGGTAGGCGAGGCGGTCGAAGACTCCGCCGGGCCTCGAGGGGTACACGGTCCCGCGCCAGTCGGGATAGTCCCAGCCCGCGACGCCCACCCGGATCACCCCATGGTCCTTCTCCTGCGCGACATGATGCACCCGGCCGCCGAAAAGACTACCGCTCGGGACGCCGACGTCGCATCGGCACGTTACGGAAACGTGCTGGAGATGCGCCTCCGCGCCGCGGTTTCGCGCTTCTCGGCGCGATCGGCATTCGTCACGCGCTCCGCGAGCGGCCCGCGTTCCGGCGACGGAACGCGGGCCGACTTCGTCCGACCTTTCCGCTTGACCGCTCCGGTTTTCATCGTAAATAGGAAACGGGAACAGGAGAGATGGAGCGATGTCCGATCGACGTCCCAAGAGCATCGCCGAGGAGATCGAAGACCTGGCCCGGCTGACCGGCGCTCCGCTCGCGTTCGTGGAGCAGGTGCGCGCGCTGTTCACGAGCAAGGCGATCTCGCTCGACGAGGCCGCCGATCCGTTCCTCTCCGCCCTCGAAGAAGCGTTCCGCCGCGAAGAGATGATCCGCACCTCGTCCGCGGAGGCACGGCGGTCACTGACCCGGATGCAGGAAGGCCTCGGACGCGCGAGGGACCTCTACCGCGAACCCGCCGACCAGCTCCGGCAGGCCAAGACCCACCTCGAGAACAGCGCCCGCAGGATCCGGGAGAGCGGCGAGCGGCTCGAGGCGGCGGCCTACGCACTCGGCGTTCGCCGCGGCGTCCGCCGCGAGACCGACGCCGCCCCGATCGTCCCCGGCCCCAAGGACCTCCAGTAGGCGAGGGCCCGTCGCGGCGCCTCCGGGCGTTCCTGCCGGAGCGCGCGCGCGGTCAGTGCACCTGCGTGGACCCGCCGGCGACCCGGGACACGGTCTCGACGAGCGATCGGAGATCGTACGGCTTGCCCAGGACCGGATTCCCGGCGGTGTCGAGAAACTGACTCGTCCCGTCGCTGCCCGCGTCGCCGGTGGAGAACACGACGCGGCGCGCCAGCTCGGGGTGTGACTTCCTCAGCACCTCGTAAAACGTCTGGCCGTCCATCCCGGGCATCTTCATGTCCACTAGCAGCACGTCGAAACGCCTCTGCGCGACGAGCCTGAGCGCTTCCGAGCCCTCCTTCGCCGAGCTCACCGTCCACCCCTGCGCCTCGAGGACGTCACGGACCAGGTCCGCGATGGGCTCCTCGTC
This sequence comes from Terriglobia bacterium, assembly GCA_020073205.1. Taxonomy (NCBI): domain Bacteria; kingdom Pseudomonadati; phylum Acidobacteriota; class Terriglobia; species Terriglobia bacterium. The sequence continues at coordinate 13,264 of JAIQFR010000005.1, read as the reverse complement.
GTCCACCACGAGGAGCGCCCCCCCGGCGAATGCCAGCGGGGCAGGGGCCGGGGTGACCGCCGCCTTCTCTTGCGCCTCGTGCGCTCCGGGGGTCGCCGGGATCTCGACCACGAACGACGCCCCCTCACCGTCGCGGCTCTCCACGTCGATCGTCCCCCCGTGCTCCTGGACGATCCCGTAGCAGATCGACAGACCGAGCCCCGTGCCCTGGCCGACCTCCTTCGTGGTGAAGAACGGGAGGAAGACCTTCCCGAGATTGTCCGACGAGATGCCGTGGCCGTTGTCCGAGACCACCACGCGGATCCGACCGTCGTGCTCCCGCGTCTCGACGACCAGACGCCCGCGCCGGGGAACGTGCTTGACGGCGTGCTCGGCGTTCGTCAGCAGGTTGAGGAACACCTGTTGGATCTGGTGCCGGTCCACCACGACGCTGGGGAGTCCCGGGCTCAGGCGCCGGACCAGCTCCACGTTGCTCACGTGCAGCTCGTACGCTCGGAGATCCAGCACCTGGTCCAGCACCTCGTTGATGTCGGTCGGCTGCTTTTCCGACTTGTGCTTGCGGGAGAACGTGAGGAGGTTCTGGACGATCCGACCGGCGCGCTCGGCCTCCGATGCCACTCTGCCCAGCATCCTCCGGCGCTCGGCGTCCGGCTCGCTCGAAAGGAGGAGCTGGGTGTAACCCACCACGGACGTCAGCGGGTTGTTGAGCTCGTGGGCGACCCCGGAGACCAGCATCCCCAGCGCCGACATCTTCTCGGTCTGGAGGAGCTGGGTCTGGACCTGCTTGAGGTCGGCGACGAGTTGCGCGTTCGAGAGGGCCATGTCCACGAACCGGACGAGCGTCTCGAGCCGGCGGACGTCGTCGTCGTCGAAGGACCGTCGCCCCGTGCCGTGGAACAGGATCAGCACGCCTGCGTGCTGTCCGAGAATCTGGAGCGGGGCCGCCATGATGCCGCTCGCGTCGAGACGGCGGATCTCCGGCCACGCCGAGGGGCTCGCGTCGAGTGCCGCGAGGCGCAGAATCCTGCCGTCCGCGAGGGGGTCAGAGCCGAGTCCCTCCAGGGAGAGCGTGGAGGGCGGGTCGCCCGTGATGCCGTGGGTGGCGAGCACGCGCAGCCGCCGGGTGCCGTCGTCCAGGATCGCGAGGATCGCCCCGGACGAGCGGAGCGCCTCGGTCGCGACCCTCACCACCGCGCTGCGAAGACGCTCCGCGTCCAGCTCCGCGCCGATCTCGAGGCCGAGATCCTGGAGGGAGCGGAGCTCCGCTTCACGAGCCTCCAGCTCCTTCTCTCGGCGGCTCAGGAGGACGAGGAGCAGCATCGTGAGCCAGACGGGGAGCACACCGAGCAGCGAGAGCCACGGCCTGACCCACCAGAGCACCGCCATTCCGAGCCCGGACGCGATGCAGGAGATCTCGTTCAGGATCCCGCTCCGAGTGCCGAAGTCGAGCCTCAGGAGGGGGCGGCGGCTGGCAAGGCTCACGATCACATGGGTGAGCGTGTGATTGATCGTGAAGAAGACCAGGAGCGACGAGAGCGCCGCGAACAGGGTCGCGGGCTCGACGCCGTCGAGCACGCGGAAGCCCGGCCGCAGGAGGCCCCTGACCTCCACCGCCGCCCAGAGCGAGAAGCTGAGCTGTCCCGTGTTGAAGAGCGCGGTCAGGACCCGACGTCGGTTGAAGATCCAGTCCGCGGCGTTCACGACGACCAGGACGATGCAGGTGGCTCCCGGATCGGCGAGGAAGAACAGCGCGTAGACGAACGACGTGCCGATCTGGTGGACGATGGTGCTGGGCAGGTACCCCTGGTAGCTGACCGAGAGGGCGGTCGCCAGGACCCCCAGCACGCCGAAGAGGAGGACCGGCCAAGGGTTCCACGTCGAGGGGTCGAATCCGACGAGGAGGCGCACGCCAGCGACGAGGCCGGCGACGATCACCACCCACGCGAAGGACTTGGCTCCGGCGCTCAGCTGGCCCAGGGTGCGCGCCTCCTTCCATGCACCGGAAGCCGAAGGGCTCCCCCGCAAAAGATAGTACCTCGACTCCAAACTAGCTCGTGCGGAGGCCCTCGGGCATCCACGAGAACTGCCTCGGCCCCGGCTCCTTCCCCGTCGGGACCGCCCTCGAAGTGACTTGGTCCCGGATCCGTTCTACACTTCGATCCCTCCGGAGGTGAACGTCATGGCGGACGGTCCGACCATCACCGGGACCACGATCCTCACGCTGCGCAGGGACGGCCGGGTGGCGATGGGGGGCGATGGCCAGGTCACCCTGGACCGGACCATCGTGAAGCAGGGGGCGCGGAAGGTCCGCACGCTCGCCGGCGGGACCGTCCTGGCGGGCTTCGCGGGCGGCGCCGCGGACGCCATCGCTCTCCTGACGCGCTTCGAGGAGAAGCTCTCGGCCCACGGGGGCCAGATCGAGCGGGCGTCCGTGGAGCTGGTTCGAGACTGGAGGACCGACCGGGCGCTCCGAAGGCTCGAAGCGATGCTCGTGGTGGCCGATCTGAAGCGAACGTTCTTGCTCTCCGGGACCGGCGACCTAATCGAGCCCGACGACGGCGTACTCGGCATCGGGAGCGGCTCGGTGGCCGCGATGGCGGCCGCGCGCGCGTTGCTCCTGCACACGGCGCTCGACGCGCGGGCGGTCGTGACCGAGGCGCTCCGGATCGCCGCCGGCCTCGACCTCTACACCAACGACCAGCTGGTGGTCGAGGAGGTCTGAGCGTGGTGTTCTACATGCCCGGCCGTGTCGAGACGCCACAGGAATCCGGCGCCGGGCTCCTCCCGCGGCAGATCGTCGCGGAGCTGGACCGGTTCATCGTGGGCCAGGCCCGGGCGAAGCGGGCGGTGGCGATCGCGCTCCGGAACCGCATGCGGAGACGGAAGCTCCCGCCGGAGGTCGCCGAGGAAGTCGTGCCGAAGAACATCCTGATGATCGGACCGACGGGGGTCGGCAAGACCGAGATCGCGCGCCGGCTGGCCCGGCTCGCGGGCTCGCCGTTCCTCAAGGTCGAGGCTTCGAAGTTCACCGAGGTGGGGTACGTCGGGCGCGACGTCGAGTCGATGGTGAGGGATCTCGTCGAAATCGCGCTCGACATGGTCCGTCAGGAGCGGCGCGAGCAGGTGAGGGCGCAGGCGAGGCAGTCGGCCGAGAGCAGGCTCGTGGACCTGCTGCTCGCGCAGGGGGAATCCGACCCGCGGGCCGGGGAGGGGCCGCCGCCGCAGCGCGGGGAGGCGGGCTCGCGAGAGTTGAGGAGGTCCGTCCTCGAGCGCGAGCTTCAGTCGGGGGGCCTCGAATCGCGCCCGGTGGAGCTGGAGGTGACGGCGCCGGCGCCGGCGGCATTCAAGATCTTCTCCCAGGCGGGCATGGAGGAGCTCGACATGAATCTCCGGGACATGCTCCCGGGGCTTTTCCAGGGCAAATCGCGCACGAGCCGCCTGACGGTCGCCCAGGCGAGGGAGATCCTCTGCCGCGAGGAGGAGGAGAAGCTCGTCGATCCCGACCAGACCGAGCGCGAGGCGATCCGGCGGGTCGAAGAGGAGGGGATCCTGTTCATCGACGAGCTCGACAAGATCGCCGGTCGCGAGGGCGGGCAGGGGCCCGACGTTTCGAGGGAGGGCGTCCAGCGCGATCTCCTCCCGATCGTCGAGGGCACGCTGGTCAGCACCAAGCACGGAATGGTCCGGACGGATCACGTGCTGTTCATCGCCGCCGGGGCGTTCCACGTCTCGAAGCCGTCGGACTTGATTCCCGAGCTCCAGGGACGATTTCCGATCCGCGTCGAGCTGGATTCGCTCGGGCGCGCCGAGCTGGTGAGGATCCTCACGGAGCCGGAGAGCTCGCTGGTCCGTCAGTATCAGGCGCTGCTGGGGACCGAGGGGATCGAGCTGGTCTTCACCCCCGACGGCATCTCGGCGGTCGCCGAGGTCGCGGAGGAGGTCAACCGGCGGACGGAGAACATCGGCGCGCGGAGACTGCACACGGTGATGGAGCGTGTGCTCGAAGACGTGTCGTTCGCGGGCGCGGAGACCGAGGAACGCCGGGTGGTCGTCGACGCGTCGTACGTCCGGCATCGGGTCGCCGATATCGCGAGCGACACCGACCTGTCGCGCTTCATCCTCTGACCCACCGATGCGCAGGTTCCTTCCCGCCGCCGGCGCGCTCGCGCTCCTCGTGATCATCGGGGCCGGGTGCGGGAAGAAGGGAGCGCTCAGGCCCCCCGAGCCGCGGGGGCCGACTCCGCCCAGGGAAGTGGCGGCGCGCCAGATCGGGGAGGCGATCGACATCTCGTTCGTCGTGCCGGCGCCGCGAGGCCCCCGACCGTCGCAGCAGCCGATTCTGGCGGAGCTGGTCCGAGTCGCGTACGGCCCGGGGGTTCGTCCCCCGCAGGACCCGGACGCGTTCCGGCGGGCGGGGGTCATCGTCGCGAAGCTCGAGGGGGATCCACTCGGCTCGGGCGGCCGCCTCGCCGCGAAGGACGCGTCCTGGAGGGACCTCGCGGGGACGGGTGTGAACTGGACACTGCGCTACGCCGTCCGGGTGCGGGACCGCAGGGGGCGGCCGTCTCCCCTCGTGGTGGCCCCCGATCTGGTTCCCGTGGCGCCGCCTCCGGCCCCCACCGCTCTGCGCGCCGAGGCGACCGCGGACGGGGTCCGTCTAAGTTGGGAGCCGCCGAAGGAGGAGGGCACGCCAAAGTACAACGTCTACCGGGCCGAGCGCGACCAACCCTTCGGAGACAAGCCGTTGCAGCTCGAGCCGGTGACGTCCGCGGAGTACCTCGATTCCGGGGTGGTGCTGGGCAAGTCGTACCGTTACGCGGTCCGGACCGCGGTGTCCGACGGCGCGCCCTTTCGCGAGAGCGAGTCGTCTCCCGAGGTCGAGGTGCGCGCGGAGGACCGGTTCCCGCCTGCGGCGCCCACGGGAATGGTCGCCGTTCAGGAAGGGCAAGCCGTCCGCCTGTTCTGGAATCCGAACCAGGAGCGGGACTTGGCGGGATACCGTGTTTCGCGCCGGAACGAGACCGGCGCGTGGCAGAGGATCGGTCCGGACCTCGGGGTCGAGCCGTTCCTGCTCGACCCCGAAGTGCGACCGGGGGACCGCGTCTCCTATCGGGTGACCGCGGTGGACCGCGCGGGCAACGAGAGCCCTCCTTCCGAGACCGTTGCCGTGGACGTGGTGAAGGACACCGGGGCCGCCCCGGAGAGCGGACGATGATCGCCGGCATGCGGATCGTCAAGATGTCCGGGGCGGGCAACGATTTCGTGGTCATCGGCGCGCGCGAGGCGGAGGCGCTCGGGGACGGGCTCGCGTCGTGGGCCCGTCGAGTGTGCCGCCGGGGCCTCTCGGTCGGCGCGGATGGCGTCCTCGTGGTCACGCCGTCCTCGGCCGGCAGGATCCGCGTCGTGTTCGTCAACCCGGACGGCGTCCCCGCGTTCTGCGGAAACGGCTGCCGCTGCGCTGCGCGGTTCGCCGTGCTCGAGAGCCTCGTCCACGAGACCCTGGTCCTCGAGACCTCGGTGGGCGACGTCCCGGCCCGGATTCTCGGCGATCGCGTCCGACTGGTCCTTCCTCCCCCCCGCGCCGGGCGGACGCTCGAGCTCGACGTCTCGGGCACGATCGTCGGCGGACGGGAGGTGCTCTCCGGAGTTCCCCATTTCGTCGTGCCGGTGGTGGACGTGGCTTGCGCCCCGCTCGAGGCATGGGGGCCCGCGCTCCGCCTCCACCCGCAATTCGGCACCGAAGGGACCAACGTCGACGTCATGGGGCGCCGGCACGACGGTATCGCCGTGCGAACGTGGGAGCGCGGCGTCGAGGGGGAGACGCTCGCCTGCGGAAGCGGTGCCGTTGCCGCGGCCCACGCCGCGAGGCTCCTCGGCTGGACCGGGGATTCGGTGCGGGTGTCGCCTCGGAGCGGGATCCCGCTTCTCGTGGAACTGCCGGGGCCGAAGGACGCGCCGGAGGCGGCGATCCTCGAGGGGGACGCGCGTGTGGTCTTCGAGGGCACCTTAGCGCACGAGGCGACCCTGGGGTTCGAGGGGTGAGCGCCTCGCGAGCACGTAGGATCGCCGACTGGATCCTCGGACTGACGCTCATTGCGGTGGGAGTCGTCGCGGGGTTCCTTCCTCTCATCCAGGGGTGGGTCCTCGTCCTCGCGGGACTCGCGATCCTGAGCGGCCACAGCCGATTCGCGCGCGCGATCCTCGATCGCCTGAAACGGGCCGGCCGCGGCGTCAGGGACGGGATCGTCCGTCGCCGGCCGGGTCGATGATTTCCCCGCGGCGCTCTCGAGGGATCACGAAATGCTGTGCCTTCGCCGGAACTCCTGGACCTCCCGCACCGCCTGCTCGATCAGCGCACGGAGCGTCGGCCGAGGAACCTCCGGGCCGAACTGGCTGGCGAGGTCGGGCGATTCCATGATCCGATCCGGCATGATCCCGGGGGCGAGCCGGTCGACGAACGCCTGTTGAACCTGGCCTCGAATCCACGCCACCGCGTCACGGGTCCGCCGCATCTCCAGGGTGTCTTCCGCCGGGCCTCTGAGGGTCACCACGATCTTCGGCCGCTCCTCGAGAAGGCCGTTCAGGACGTCGATCCAGTTGCCGAGATCCCCGCCCTTGATCCAGAGCGCGCGCGACGGAAACAGGAGATCTCCGATCGCGATCACCCCCGAGTCGGGGACCCACACCACGAGGTCGCCGACGGAATGGGCCGGCATCTTCGGGAGCGGGAAGACCCGCACGAGGTGCTTCGTGTCGTCGAGGAGGAGGGTCCCGACCGGGATCACCGTCGGAATTCGCCGCTTCGGCTCCTTGAAGTCGTTCCCCCCTCTAGCTCTCGCCTCCGCGCCGAAATCGTAGCCGGCGTCCGCGATCGCGTCGTGGCAACCCTGGGAGGCGATCACGGCGGTCTCGAGAGGGAATGCGGACGCCCCTCCGGCCGCATCGGCGTGGGGGTGCGAGAGGACGAGATAGCGCACCGGCTTGGGAGTGATCCGCGCGACCGCCCGGAGCAACTCCTCGGCGGCCGCGGGCGACGGCTGCGCGTCCACGACGAGCAAGCCGTCGTCTCGCTCGACCACGAGGGAGTTCGTCCGCTCCGATCCGGCGTCGGCCGGCCGGAAGAGGTAGATCCCGTCGGCCAGCGTGTCCACGGCGAAGCGACCGATCCGCCTCTCGTCGGCCGAGGCCGCCGGCGCCATGAACGAGAGGACCGTCGTCGTCACCACGATGCCGAGCATGCGTTGCATGAGATCCTCCGGGAAACGTGCGGACTCACAGGATAGTTTATCCGCGCCCGAAGGCCGCGGCATCCTCCGCTCCGCCTTTCGTGGCCCGTCGCCCGGGCATCTCGGCGGCGAGCATCCCCGCGAGGACGAGCAGGGAGCCCACGAGAGCGGCGCCGCGGAGCTTCTCGCCGGTCACCAGGTTCGAGCAGAGCGCGGCGAACACCGGCTCCAGGGTGAGAATCACGGCGGCGCGTGTGGGGGGGGTGCGCTGCTGCGACCAGTTCTGCGCGAGGAGAGCACCGAGCGTGGCGAGCAACGCCATCGAGGCGACCGCCCCCCAACCCGCCGCGCTCCGGGGCATGAGGACCGGCTCGAGCGCGAAGGCCGCCGGCCAAGCCAGCGCCGCCACGACCGCGAGCTCCACGGCGAGGAGCCGAAGCGGTCCGATCGCCGCGGTGAACCGATCCACCGCGAGGATCTGGAGCGCGAAGGCGGCCGCGCAGGCGACGAGCAGGAGATCGCCGCGCGAGGGGCCCCCGCCGCCGATGCCCGTCATCGTGGCGAGCCCGCCCGCGGCCAGCGCGACTCCCGCGAGCGAGAGGGGTGGAGGAACGCGACGGTAGATCGCGACCTGAAGCACCGGGACCATCACGACGCCGAGGCCCGTGAGGAACGCCGCGCGGGCCGGTCCCTCGGTCGTCAGTCCCTCGGTCTGGGTCGCGAAGCCGAGGAACAGGCAGATGCCGACGGCGGCGCCCGCGCCGACCTCGCGCCGGGACGGCAGCCCGCCACGCCACACCACGAACGGGCCCAGGAGAAGCGCCGCGACGCTGAACCGCAACGCCACGAAGGCCAGCGGAGAAACCTCGGCGAGCGCCTCGCGCACGATCACGAAGCTCGTGCCCCAGACCGCGGTCGCCAGCAGGAGCGCGGCGTCCGCGGCCACCCTAGATCGCGTGAAGGGGGGCCGCGCTCCCACGATCCTCCGACGAGCCTCGGGGCTCACCTCGCGCCCAGCCCCTCGGAGTAGGCGATCCGGTACAGCCGGACGTTGGCGAGGATGCGCTTCACGTACCCGCGGGTATCGGGGATCGGGATACGCTCCACGTAGCGCTCCCCGTCGGGGTCGTCTCCTGAAGCCGTCCAGCGGACGGCCCTCGAGGCGCCGGCGTTGTACGCCGCCAGCGCGACGGGAAGCGATCCGAGCCGGGTCAGGAGGTCCCGGAAGTAGGCACAGCCCAGCCTGAGATTCGTCTCGGGCTCGAACAACCGATCGGCTCGGAATCCCGCCAATCCGATTCGCCGAGCGACCTCCTCGCCGGTCGCGGGCATGAGCTGGAGGAGTCCGCGGGCTCCGGCGGAGGAGAGCGCGAGGGGGTTGAACGCGCTCTCCTGGAGGACCACGGCGGCGACCAGCGCCGGGTCGAGCCCCGACGCGCGGGCGATTCCGGCGAGCCGCTCCGGATCCTGCGCCGGCACGACGAGACGAGCCTCTCGGAGCGTTAGCCCCGCGAGGTTGGCGGAATCCCGATCCTTGACGGCCAGGAGCACGAGCTGGACCGCGTCTCCATCCGCTCCCTCCGAGAGCGCCGCGTCCGCCGCCTCCAGCGCCACGGAGCGCGAGCGTGGCCCCGCCGCACCGGCCGCGGCGCGGTAGGCGGCGGAGGCCGCTTCCCAGAGCTTGATCGAACGCAGCGACCTCGCCGCGACGAGCCAGCGTCGCGACACCGGGGACGTCGGATCCGGCGACGGGGGCACCGGTCGGTCGGCGAGCCGGGGCGGTGCGACGCCGAGCCGACGAGCCGCCAGCATCCCGTAGTAGTGGTTCGGCCATCGCGCGACGATTTCCTGGTACTGGCTTCGCGAGTCGGCGCTCCGGCCCGCCTGCTCCTCTCGGCGGCCCGCCCAGTAGAGCGCTGCGGCGCGGATCCCGTCCGGCGCGTCGCGCCGGTCCAACACGCGGCGCATTCCTGCGTCGGCCTGATCGGCATGCCCCAGGTCGTACGCGTTCCACGCCTCGCGCCACAGGAGGCTCGGCTCCGCCGCGCTCCCGGCCACGTCGCGATAACGCCGGTACGCCCGGAGCGCAGTTTCCGACGGCCGCCCCTCCTCGATCCGGGCGAGGTCGGCCAGCGCCTGGAGCCGCCATCTGGATGCACCGGCGGCCGAAGCCAGTCCTTCGAGGCCGGCGCGGTACGCACCGCCACGCCCCCGCGCGAGGTCGAGTTTCGCGCGCAGATACCGGGCGCCGGCGGCACTCTCCGCGTCACCTCGCGCCGCGCGGATCACGAACGCCTCCGCCTCCGGGTCGCGACCGAGCTTTACGAGCAGGTCCGCCTCGAGGAGCGCCTCGTCCGCGGTAAGGGCGGCGGGTCCGGCACCCTTGGGACGCAGGGCCTCGACCAGATCGAGGGCGGCCTGGGCTCGCCCGGCGTCCCTGGTGCGGCGCGCGGCGCGGAGCGCGAGCGATCGCTCCGCCGGGAGGAATCTCGACCCTGCGTCCGGGAACTCGGTCAGGAGCGTGTCGAGAGCGCGCTCCGAGTCGTCGCCCGGTGAAGCTTCGAGGAGGATCGCGGTCAGGCGCCGCCTCGCCCCCTGGCGATCCGCGTGGCGGAGCGCGATGCGCGCGGCCTCGAAACGCAGCGCCGGGCTTCCGGCGCGGTCGAGCACCGCCGCCGCCTCCCGGTCGCGCCCGCATCCCTCCAGCGCCGCCGCCTGGCATCGGAGGGCCTCCTCCCGGCCGGGAAATCCCTCCACGGCCGCCGCCCTTCCCGCCACCGCGAGGGCGTCGTTCCACCGCCCGATGGCCAGGAGACCGCGGGCCCGGAGAAGATCGACGTGGGCCGCAAGCGGCTCGCCCGGATCGAGCGGGGACGGGAGGATCGACGGGATTTCCGCGGCGCGTCCGCGCGACGCCAGGCTCCAGGCCGCCAGCACGCGCGCCCGGGGCTCCCAAGCGGGAGCGCGATAGGTGCGCAGGAATCGCCGAACGTCTTCCTCGGCCTCCCGCGGCTTCCCCGCTCCGTACCGCGCGATCGCCCGCTCGATCGGTGGGGGCGGATGGGTAGAATCGTCCCACCTACGCGGCCGAGTCCACCACCAGAGCGACGCTCCCGCCGCCACGAGGACGATCGCGGCGACCATCAGCGAGCGCGGGCGCCAGGCTCGAAGAACCATCGGTCGCCGATGTTAGCGGCACGGGCGGCGAAGGTCCACCGCGCGGCCGCGCCCGCGGGGCGCGCGAGGCGCCGGATCAGGCCTGGGGCGCCTCTTCGGGACCCTGCTCCTCGGCTTCGGGCATCGGCAACAGATCCGCGTCGCCTCCCGCCAGGATCTCGACGTACGCCTCGTGCAGGACGACCCTGCCAGGCGTGCCGAGATCGGGGAAGCGGCGCTCGAAGGCTTCCCGGCCCCTCTCGATCTGCTCCTCGAGGCGCCGGAACAGGTCCCGGTCGCGCCGCCCGAGCACCACCGCCTCCTCGTTGTAGAGCCGGATGTCCGTTGCGACGAGTTTTGCGAAACGGCGCGCTTCCTCGCGCCGCAAGTCGTCCGGCGGGGTCGCTGGATGGCCGAGCCACGGCGCGATCGAGGATTCCGCCGGCGTGACGGGAGCGGCGAGTCGCTCCGGGGCGGGAGGTCCGGAAGGAGCCGTGAGGGCGGGAACGCCGTCCGACGTATGAGGCGTGGCGGCGCCTTGGAGCTTCCTCAGGGTGAGGTCCAGCTCGAGCCTCAGGCGAGCGGCCGTCGTCAGGATCCCGAGCGCCGCCGGAAACCAGGGCTCCTCGCCCGGCGCGCGCTGAGCGACCAAGACGCCGATGGTCCGCGTGCCGGCGCGAAGCGGAATCCCCCGCGTCTCGGCGGCGGGAGGCTGTCCGAACTCGGGCAGAGCATCGGCGGGCAGCGGCACGCCGCCGCCCTCCCCTTCGGGTCGCACGAGATGGTCGAGCGGTCCGTCCCCCGCGACCACGCGGACCTGGCGCAGACGCTCCGACGCTTCCCGCGCGTACCCCGAGGCGCCCCAGCCCTTCCAGCACCCGTCCCGGGAGAGGAAGACCGCGGACCGGGGCACGAACAACCGGGAGGCGTCGAGGAGGCGCCGGAAGACCTCCGCGGGTCGCACCGCGTCGGCGAGGGATGCGACCTTTCGGTGGAGGGTCTCGAGGGTCGGGCTGTCCTCATCGGGATCGAGGCTCATCGCGCACACGTCCTTCGCTAGAGCTGGAGGTCCGGGTGGCCGAGCATCGGGACGAACTCCGCGAAGCCCGGAAGGAGCTGGCGTAACTCGGGCGCGAGGCCGAGCGCCCGGGCGAGCGACTCGCGGGCTCGGTCGGTCTCGCCGCGGCGGGCGAGCACCGACGCGAGATTGAGGTGGTACGTGGCTTGGTACGGCGCGAGCGAGACCGCCCTGTCGTAGGCGTTCGTCGCCCGGGCGAGTTCGCCGCGCTCCTCCAGAACGTTGCCGAGGTTGTTCCATGAGAGGTCGTACGACGGCTTGATCCGCAGCGCGTGCTCGAAGCACTCCGTCGCCTCGACGAGGCATCCCTGCTGCGCGAGCGCGTTGCCCAGATTGTTCCAGACCTCGTGGTCCCCGTCGCCGCCCCTGAGCGCCGATCGGAACGCCTCGACCGCTTCGTCGAAACGGCCCATCTCGAGACAGGTGTTCCCGAGGTTGTACCAGACCTCGTAGTCGTCGGGGAGCAGGCCGGCCGCTCGGCGGTATCCCTCCGCGGCCTCCACGAGACGGCCGCTCGAGGCCTGGGCGAACGCGAGGTTGTACCAGACCTGGTGCCCGTCGGGCCGGATCTCGATCGCCCGCTGGTACGCCTCGATCGCCGAATCGAGATCCGCGAGATCCACCAGGGCGTTCCCCAAGTTCGCCCAGCACTCGTACGAGCCGGGTCGGCGCGACAACGCGTGCCGATAGCACTCCACCGCCTCGTCGAGACGACCGAGGTGGACGTAGGCGTTTCCCATGTTGTTCCAGGCCTCGTACAGGCCCGGCTCGAGCCGGACCGCTTCCCGGTAGGCGGTCACCGCCTCCCCGAAGTGCCCGCAACTGTCCTCCGAATTGCCGAGGTGGAACCACGCCTCGTGCTGGTCCCGCCGGATCTCGATGGCGCGCCGGAACGATCGCGCGGCGTCGAAGTAGCGCCCCTCGATCTCGCTGGCCTTGCCGATGTTGCTCCACGCCTCGGCCAGGCCCGGATCCGACTCGAGGGCCTTCTCCCAAGACGCGATGGCCCCCTTCAGGTCGCCCTCGCCGAAGCGGCCTACACCCTCCTCGAGGAAGAGGACCGCATGGGCGGCATGGTCGGACTCCTTCGGCGACAGGCTCCGAGGCTCGCGGCCATCGATCTTCAAGGGCCGACGCGCGCTGCCTCGTCGCACCCTCGTGCCCGGCGGCAGGTCCTTTCGTTCCTCGCTCGGGCTCACTCCACCACCTTTGCCGGAGGTTGCCGGGCTCGCGGCCACTCGACCACCGATCGCTGGAGAACCCCTCGGGTGCGACGGTCGGCGCCGGTCCGGGTCCGCAGGGACCGCCCGCCAGCGCCCCCACGGCTCGTCGCTGCGCCTTCCCCCTCCTATTTACCACCAGCCCTCGCCATCGGTCAACGAAAGATGCAATACGTCCACGGTGCCCGGCCGTTCCGCCTGAAACCCGGGGCGGAGAGGGCGGGACCGTGCCGGGCCGTCGACGGCCGGGCGGCGCTCACGTTATAGTGCCCGCGGGATTCCGACGGCCGGAGGACGGGGCCGGTGCACAACCGCCAGACGCTCGCCAGGGAAGCCGAGGTGCGCGGGGTCGGTCTGCACTCCGGCGCCAAGGTCCGAATGAGGCTCCTTCCCGCCGAGGCGGGAGCGGGCATCCTCTTCTTGCGCACCGATCACCCGGAGGTCGAGATCCCTGCGACCCTCGATCACACGGGTCCGAGTTTCTACGCCACGGTCCTGCAGAAGGACGGCGTCGCGGTCAGCACGGTGGAGCATCTGATGGCGGCGCTGTACGCGCTGCAGGTGGACGATCTCCGCGTCGAGAT